>DATKXQ010000374.1:0-2812 GCA_035528975.1 bacterium | reverse complement strand
GTACGAGGAGTTCTTAATCGTTATCTCGCCGGAGGCGAGGGCCACGGCGGCCGCGGCCGAGAGCGCAATTACGGCGAACGTTTTCAAGGCAACCTCCTCTAAAAAATTATAGCACATTACGCTGCGAAGGCAAAACAAAAGGCCGGGCGCGCGCCCGGCCTCGCGGAGGTCCGTACCTAAGAAATCGCCTCCAGCGTATCGCGGTCCGGGTCGAAGTTGACGTAGCGCCGTATGGCCGGCGAGAACGCGAGCGGCAGGAAGCTCAGAAACGTCAGGATGAAGGAAGCGGAAATTAAAAGCCGTATCGATATGAACTCCGCAAGCACGCCGCCCAGCGCCATCGCGAGGGGCGTCAGGCCGCCGGCGAGCGTGCCCAGCAAGCCGAAAACCTTGCCGCGCATATTTTGGGGCGTCGTCATCTGTAGGACCGCCATGATGAGCGCGTTCAGCACCGCGTTGAAGAGGCCGAATACCGCCGCCAGCGCGAACATCAGCGGGAAGTAGAGGTAGAGCGGGAAGGCCGCCAACGCGCCCATGCCGACGACGGCGGAGAGGTAGAAGACGGCGAAGCGGCGGTTCGGCTTGACGTGGACGACCGACATGAGGATATAGCCGACGAACATGCCGCCGGTCAAGCCGGCGAGGACGACGCCGTACCGGCCCGGGCCCAGGTACGCCGTCCGCTGGAACAGCGGCAAGAGCAGCATAATGCCCATCGCGGCGAAGAAGTTGAGCACCGAGAAGATTAACAGCATATACCGCAGCGGCCGAACCCGCCAGGTGAAGGACAGGCCGGCCTTGGTGTCGTCGACGAACCGGAACTCCTGCCTGGCGTGTTGGACTTTGGGTACTTTTATGAACACCTCCGTCGCGGCCGAAATTAAGTACGAAACGCCGTTAATCAAGAAAAGGAGCGGCGCGCCGAGGAAGGCGTAGAGGAAGCCGCCGACGGAGTAGCCGGGGACGCCGGAGCCGGTATAAATGAGCTGGAACAACGAGTTGGCCTTGACGAGCTTGGCCTTGGGGACGACGTCCGGCAAGGCCGAGATGACCGCCGGCCCGAAGAAGGCGCCGCCCAGGCCCAATATGACGCCGGCGGCGAAGACCATCCAGACCTCCAGGAGGCCGGCGAAGGCCGCGGCCGCGACGCCGACGATGACGACGCCCCGCAGCGCGTCCGTCGCGACGAGCATCCACTTGCGGTCGGTCCGGTCGACGATGACGCCCGCGAACGGCGAGACGACGACGCGGGTGAGCGCCGTCGTGGCCATGAGCGCCCCCATGAGGGCGGTCGAGCCCGTGACCGCCAGCACCCAGAAGCCGAGGGCGATGCTGTAGGCCGTGTCGCCCAGCGACGAGACGAACTGGCCCTGCCACAGCAGCACGAAGTTGACGTTCCAGAGCCGCCCCTTTTTCTCGGGGGCGGCCTGTCCCTCCGGCGGCGGCGCCGCGGTTTCTATTATACGGTCGGCCATATTCCCATCAAATTAACCCGGTTTAACGATTTCGCAGAACAGGCTCGAGCCGTCCACTTCCTCCACGCGCGCCTTCAGGCCCAGCGAGGCCGCCAGCGCACGAAAATCCTCCGGCCCGAACGTCGTCGCGGTGAAGCCGTCGCGGCATACGATCACGCCGTCGCCCGTGCGTCCGTAGTCGATCTCGCCCAGGAGCCCCTCCGCGGCCTGCGCCTCGAACCACGCCAGCCGCTCCTCCCAGAACGCCTCCGCGTAACTAGAGAAGAGCACGGTGCCGCCGGGCTTCGTAACGCGGACCGCCTCGGCCACCAGCTCGCCCGGGTCGACGTGGAAGGCAGAGATGCCGTTCTGGATGCAGGCGACGACGTCGAACACGTTGTCGCGGCAGCCGAGGCGCGCGGCGTCGGCCTGAAGGAGCCTAACGTTATCGTGGGAGGCGAGCTCGTCGCGGGCGAGGGCGAGGCTCGCGAAGGAGGTATCGACGCCGACGGCCAGGCGGGCCTTACGGGCGAGCGCCGACAGCGCGCGGCCGTAGCCACAGCCCAGCTCGAGCGCGACGTCGCCCGGGCCGAGCCGGCCCCGCGCGTACTCGAGCTCGGCGGCGAGGTACCGCCGCACTCGCGGCGAGGCGACCTCGTAGACGCGCCGCAGCCGCGCCGCGGCGAGTTTGTCGTCGTAGTAACCGGCCACGTCCGGTATTACTTACTTAGCCTGCGGGTCATCCTGCATCATGCAGAAGACGTTCCCCTCGGTATCGGCGCAATAAACGTACCAGCCGACGCCCGGCAGCGCGGTTTTCGGTTTGACAACCTTACCACCCGCCGCCTCGGCTTTACGGACGTACTCGTCGACGTCGGCGACGTCGACAACGTTCCGGGTAACGTCGCCTTCGCCCCGCCGCTCGATCCCGCCGTCGATGCCCGGCTCGGACTCCTCGCCCGTAGTAACGAGCCAGTATTCCACCGGCCCTTCCCACTTGTCTATCTTCCAGCCGAAGACGCTCTCATAGAACTTGACCGCCCGTTCGGGCTCGTCGGCCGGAATCTCGAAATGGACTACTCTGGGCATAATTACTCCTCCTCTTCCGCCGACGGCCGCGCCCACCCGGGCCGCCGGAATTGATAAACGATTAACGGGACGGCGCACACGATCACCATCCCCAAAACCAGGAACGCCTCGTAGACGAAGACGTTGCCGGTCTGCAGCTGCGCCGGCGGGAAGTAGCCGATGGCGACGCGACCTCGTAGACGCGCCGCAACTTCTCGGCCGCGAGTTTGTCGTCGTAGTAGCCGGTCACGCCCGGTATGGCTTACTTAGCCTGCGGGTCATCCTGCATA
>DATKXQ010000373.1:0-2073 GCA_035528975.1 bacterium | reverse complement strand
ATTCGTCAATAAATTCTAAACGTAGGTTCGCTTCCAGGAAGCTCGAAGCTTTATAAGCCCCCTTGTTGGCCTCGAACTTCCGGACCAGGTCGGTTACCGTTTCCCTCAACTTCTCAATTCTATCTTCCGCCATAAACCCTCCTACTCCCGGCTATCATATTCCGGCGGGGCGCCGTTGTCAACGGATAAAAGGGGCGGCCGCTCACCGCTCGCGGCCTTCGGCCGGCGGCCCCGGCGGCGGATTTTTAAACTCCTCCTTCACCTTGAACAACCACAACTTCCCCCGGCAGTGAACGCCGTCGTAGTGGCGCCAGAGCTTTCGGGTGACGGGTTTCCCTCCCGGCAGCTCCCACGTGATTATATAGTCGACCGCGGGCGCGAATTTTTTTACGCGGCATTTTTCTAAAGGCCGGAGGTCCGAGGGCAGCGGCCTGAATCCGCCGTAGTTGAAATTCACCGGGAACGTCCGCTGGTCGCCCTCGTAATTGGCGAGGTTCATAACGCGCCGGTCGACGGCGTAGTAGCTGGCCGCACTCGAGAAGACGGCGATCCGGTATTGCCATCCCGAGAAATCCATGCACACTATGTTGGCGCCCTCGTCCACGTACTCGGCGCCGGAGCAAAAGTCCCGCAGCTCGCGGTTAAACTTCCGGTGGTGACACAGCGTGTCGACCCAAAAAGTCAGCGCGAACGCCGAGGCCGCGAACAGCATAACCCACCGGCCGGCGCGGCCGAAATCGTCGCCCGCCCAAACCAGGAGTAATATCCAGGGGATTATCAGGAGCCGCGCCGAGAGAACGGCGAAATACCGGCCCGCGTCCGGCGCCAGGAAGTACAGCGCCAGCGTCCCGAGGGCGAGGGCCAGGATGCCGTTGCGGGGCGCGAGCCAACGTCTCCCCTCGGCTCGGCGCGAGAGAACGCGGAGGACGACCGCCCCCAGGACGACGACCAGCGAGGCGATGCCCAGGTACAGCTGTTGCGCGCTGAAGAAACGGAAAGACGAGCCCGTGACGAAGAGCAGCGCGAGGTCCCGCCAGGGCAGCCGGCCGAGCGTCAACGGCGGCGACGTCAACACGAAATAGACGGGGAGGATGCAGCCGGGCAACAGCGCCGCGAATGCGGCCGCGCGCCTCTTCCAGGTCTTTCGCCCCCGGGAGATTTCTCCCCCGGCCAGCCAGGCGTTAAGCGCGAAGATGCCGGCGAGGAGCAACGCGGCGGCGAAGACGTGCGTTAGATAAGCCAAGAGCGCGGCGGCGTTCAGTATTACCAGGTCCCGGCCTCTCAGGCCGTCGCGGCGCCGCCAGAAGTACGCCCAGGCCGCGAAGGTGATGACCAACCCGGCGCAGTAGTTGAAGAAGCCCATGTGGAAGGGGAAGGCGAGGGCGTAGGGGAGAGCGGCTATGGCCGGGATGGGGGTGCGGGCGCCGGCGCTCCGCGCGAAGGCGTACGTCGCCGCCGCGAAACCTAACACGTATAGCGAGAGGAAAAGCCGCTCGGCGGCGTAGGGCGGCAAGACGGCGGCGAAGGCGCCGACGGTTACGAAGTATAGGAGATTGGAACCGGTACCCGGATTAAAACGATAATACCGTTCGACGCCGGTGTCGCCGGGGAGGCACAGGTCGCGGAAATGGAGGGCGTTCTCGAGGTGGCAGGGGCCGTCCTGGGTCGGCACGTATTCGTCAAACCAGAACAGGCCGAGATTAAGGACGATTAGAACGAGGAATAAAACCCACGCCGCGCTTTTAAGTTTCATTCGAACGTTACCCCCGTATCCCGGCCGGGCCTTCCCCTGATCGCCGGCGGGATTTCTCTCCCGTCCGTCGAGCCGATTTGGTGATGCTTACGCCGTTCCGCGCGTCGTGCCGCCCCCGACACCCGGGCCGACCGCGGCTATGCAATACATTTATACCACGTAGCCGCCGAGCCGTAAACTATTTTGTCTTCATTTGTATTTGTAGGTCCTACGGTTTCGCGGGGTTTTTTCGGATGGCCGACGTACCCGTTAGGACGCGAGCCTATAAAAAAGGGCGAGCGTTGGCGGCTCGCCCCGTTACGTGCGCACGTAACTGCTTA
>DATKXQ010000372.1:0-2882 GCA_035528975.1 bacterium | reverse complement strand
CGGTCCCGGGGTTCGTCACCGTGTTGCACCCGATCTCGACGTCGTCGCCCAGGATGGCGCCGAACTTGTCGAGGCCGGTGTCGATAACCTCGCCGCCCACGGCGATCTTCACGTTCTTGGCGGCGGCGACTTTCCAGTTCGAGAGCTTGACGCCCGCGCCCAGGTTGGCCCGTTGGCCCAGGATGCTGTCGCCGACGTAGTTGAAGTGCGGCGCGTGCGACCCCTCCAGCATCAGCGCGTTCTTTATCTCGCTGGAGTTGCCGACGATGCAGCCGTCCGCTATGACGGCGTCGCCGCGGATGTACGCACCCGCCCGTATCTCGCAATCGGCGCCGATGACCGTGGGGCCCCTGATGACGGCGCCCGGCTCCACGACGGTCCCCGGGCCGATGTCGACGTCGTCGCCGATGACGTGCGCCCCCGGCATCACCTCGCCCGCGCGCAGGCCCCGCAGCCGCTCCCGCGCCAGCGCGCCTATCTCCCGGAGGGCGTCCCACGGCCACTCGAACGCGGCGAGGAAGTCGCCGTAGGCCGTGGTCGCTAAATTGAAAAGCGCCGCCGTCCTGATTTCGTCGCTCATCGCGTCCCGCCTTTGGCCTTTCTAATTCTGCGTGGCCTTCAACACTTCGATTAAGGCCGCGGTCAACTTGGCCGGCTCGTGGCGCAGGACCGTCTTCGTCTGAACGTCGCCGGCGCCGGCCTCGCCGCGGATGGACTGCTCCTCCACTTCGGCGATGACGTCCGCGGCGTGCATGATGCTGCCCTCCACGACCAGCAGCTCGCGGCCCGCGCCGAACGATACCGCCGAAACCTCGTCCGACTCGTCGGGGTCGAAGAGTATTTGCGTCGCGCCCTCCCGCTCGTACTTCGCGAGGACCTCGGCCGAGACCGCGCGGTCGTTGACGAGCACGTAGTCCAGCGGGAAGCCGCCGTACTTCTTTATCTCGCGGATGTGGTCCGAGAGGGAGTAGCCGTCGGTCTTGCCCGGCTGCGTCATGACGTTGGCGATGTATATCGTCCGGCAGTTGGCCTGCTTGATGCTCTCGGACAGGCCGCGGACGAGGAGGTTGGGGATTATCGACGTATAGAGGCCGCCGGGGCCCAGGATGACGACGTCGGCGTCGAGTATGGCCTCCTCCACGCCGGGCATGGGCTCGCACTCGACCTCCTCGGGCGGGTCGCCGGCGTCGGCGCCGTTCTCGCGGCGGGCCAGATACACGCGGCTGATGCGGCCGCCGTTCCGGTTCAGCTCGTCCTCGCCCACCAGGACGCGGCCGTCCTCCGTCTCGGCGCACAACCGCACCCGCTCCAGCGTCGCCGGCAGTATGGTCCCTTCCACCCGGAGCACCCGGCTCGCGTCCTTGATGGCGCGGAGGTAGTCGTTGTCGTTCATCTGGATGAGCGCCGTCAGGAACAGGTTGCCGAAGGACTGGTCGCCGAAGGCCCCGCCGCCCACGAACTTGTGGAGGAACAACTTCGTCAGAAGCTCCTCCTCGTCCGCGAGCGACGCCAGGCACCCGCGCACGTCGCCGGGGGGAAGGATGCCGAACTCGTCTATCAGCTTCCCGGTCGCGCCGGCGTCGTCGGAGACCGTGACTATGGCCGTAAGGCTCGAGAGGTCGAGGGGCGCCTCCTCGTCGTCGTCGTGGCGCCGGACGTAGCCCCGGATGCCGCGCAGCAGCGTCGCCAGGCCGGTGCCGCCGCCGACGGCTACGAGACGCAACTTATTCAAAGATAACGCCATATCCTATCACCTCCGTACCGCCGCGTCCCTACTCGACGGTCACGCTTTTAGCGAGGTTGCGGGGCTGGTCCACGTCGCGGCCCAGCGCCGCCGCGGCCTCGTACGCGATAAGCTGCGCCGGAACCGCCGCCAAAACCGGCGCGAACAACTCCGGCACCGCCGGCAACGTAATCACGCCCTCCACCAGGCCCTCCAGGCCGAAGCCGTTTTCGCGGACGACGGCGAAGGTTTGCGCGCCGCGCGCCCGCACCTCGTGGATGTTGGATATCATTTTATCCCACACGCCCTCCTGCGTCATGAAGGAGACGACCGGCGTCCCCTCCGTTATGAGGGCGATGGTCCCGTGCTTGAGTTCCCCCGCGGCGTACGCCTCCGCGTGGACGTAGGAAATTTCCTTCAGCTTGAGGGCCGCCTCGCGCGCCAGCGGCTCGTCGACGTTCCGGCCCAGGAAGTAGCAGTCGCGCTGGGCCGCGATGAGCTTGCCCCACTCCCGCGCCGTGGCCGCGGTCGCCGTTAGGGTCTCCTCCAGACTGGCCGGCAGCGCCAACAAATGGTTCAACATCTCCTCGCGGGGGTAGGGCCAGTCGACCTTGCGCTGGTCCGCGACGTAGCAGGCCAACAGCATCAGCGCCGTGAGCTGGGCGGTGAAGGCCTTGGTGGAGGCCACGGCTATCTCCGGGCCCGCCCGCGTGTAGAGCACCGCGTCGGCCTCGCGCGCGAGCGTGCTCCCCCGCACGTTGACCACGGCCAGCGTCCTGGCGCCCCGGGCCCGCGCCTCCTCCATCGACGCTATGGTGTCCGCGGTCTCGCCCGATTGGCTTATCAGGACGACGAGCGACCGGTTGTCGAGTATGGGGTCGCGGTAGCGGAACTCGGAGGCGATGTCCGCCGACACCGGCACCCTCAAAATCCGCTCGAGCAAATATTTCCCGAAGAGGGCGGCGTGGTAGGCCGTCCCGCACGCGACGACGTGGAAGGACTTCACGCGGCGGATAAGCTCCGGCGACAGGTCCATCTCGCGCAGGACGATCTCGCCGTCCTTGATCCGCCCCTGCAGCGTCTTCTCTATCGCCCGCGGCTGCTCGTAGATTTCCTTGAGCATGTAGTGGGGGTAGTCGCCCTTGGACACGTCCTCGGC
>DATKXQ010000371.1:0-2532 GCA_035528975.1 bacterium | reverse complement strand
AAAATCAAACTTGGAGAGGTACGCGCCCATGCTCAATATCAGCGAAGAAGTATTTAAAAGGTACGGCCGCGTTTACGAACCGGGCGAGCTAATCGTCCGAGAAGGCGACGTCGGCGAAACCATGTTCATCATCCAGGAGGGCGAAGTCCGAATCCACAAGCGAACCCGGGACCGGGAGACGACGTTGGCGGTTCTCAAAGCGGGTGATTTTTTCGGCGAGATGGCCGTCATCGACCGCGAGCCGCGCTCCGCGTCCGCCACCGCCGCTACGGAAGCCAAAGTTCTACTCCTCTCCAAAGATATATTCGAATCCCAAATAAAGACCAACCCGAAGATAATTATGTCCATCCTCCGGAAGATGAGCGAACGGTTGCGCGCCGCCGACCGCCAAATAAAGACGCTCCTGATGCGCGACAACCATTCCCGCGTAACGGGTACGCTCCTCCTGCTCATGTCGAAGCGCGGGACGCCTTCCGAACAGGGCGTCATGATGGAACGGAAAGAGACGTTGGAAGAGCTCGTCGGTATGACCGGCCTGCCGTTGGAAAAAACCGAAGAAGTATTGGAGACGCTGCGCCGCGCCGGGATCGTCAGATTCGAGAATAACGTCATGATCGTCAAATCCGCCGACAGCCTGGAACGCTTCATGAACTACCTCGAGATGAAAGAGGAATTCGGCCTCTAGGGAAATCCAAACCGGCCCCGTATGGATCAATTTAAATACATCTTCTTGTGGCTTACGGCCGCGTTTTTAATAGCGGACTACCCGCTGCAGTCGAACCTCGTCTTCGCTATCCGCTACAAATATAAGTTCGGCGGCCTGCTCCACGTCGCGATACACGCCCTGGCGGGGCTCTTCCTCCTTTACCCCTACCTGTCGCACTGGCAGATATGGCTCGCGTTCGGCGCTACCATCGTCCTCCATTACTTCATCGACACCGTTAGCAAAAAGAACATATTCATGTGGTTAGCCGACCAGGGTTCACATATCGCTTTAATTGTCGGCGTCGCATTGATATGCCGCAACTTGCAGCCGATACAGCTCCCGGACGCCATCGCGACGTACTATTTCAATACCTCATTCGCGCTTTACGTAATCGGTTACGTGGCCGCGACGTTCGCGGGGACGATCTTGATCTTCTTCGTAAAATCGACTTTCCGAAGCGACTACGAAGCACGCCCCATTCTACTTTACGAGAAAACCACCGGCGTCATATCGCGCGCCATCGTCGTGACCGCCATTATTCTCGGTTTCAAGGTTACGCCGGCATTCTTTTTCATCTCGCCGGTCCCCGACCTCCTGCGCCTCTACCAGGTAGTAACGTTGCGGAACGAAGAAACCCATTATAAAGACGTTTTCCCATCGGATATCGTAATATCGTTCTTCTATGCCGCGGCCATCGGCGTCGCGCTCGCGTTCGTTTAATATGATAACGAATAGAACACTTGCGGTCGCGGCCGCCGTGGCTCTATCGGCCGCCGCGCTCGCTTTCGAAAAAAACCCGGGAGGCGAGGCCGACGCGTTTTCGAGTTGGGGCCTGGGCGCCCGGGCCGAGGCCCTGGGCCGCGCGTACACGGCCCTCGCCGACGACGCATCGTCGACCTATTGGAACCCGGCCGGCCTGGCGGCCCTCGGCCGAACCGAGGTGGCCTTCGCCTACGGATTGCCCTTCGGAGACGTGGGAGACGTTACGATTGGCGACGCCGTCGTCGCTAAACCGCTATTGTACTCGATGGGTGAAGAGGCGGGGGGCGCCGGGTCGCTGGGAACGCTGGCCGCGGCCCTGGCCTACCGCCGCGTCGGCGAAATATACGAGGCGAACGAAAACGGTCCCACGGGCCGCACCTTCAGCGACACCGACGTAGAATTAAACCTGGCTTACGCCCATACGTTGGGCGCCAAGAGCGCTTTCGGCATAATGCTTAAAAACGTCACCCGCGACGTCGGCGACTTCAGCGACTCGGGGTTCGGCCTGGACGTCGGCGGCCGCTACGAACCGCTTAGCGGCCTGGCGCTCGGCGCCGTCGTGCGCAACGTCATAGCGCCGAATTTCCGCCTGAAAGCGATAAAGGACGCGCCGCCCCTGGCTCTCGAGCTCGGCGCCGCCTACGACCTGTTCGGCTTCGCGGCGCCGTGCGCGACTTTCGAAATTACCCGCGAGGGGTTCTACGACGGGGGCCTCGGTCTGGAAATTACGCCCGTAAAATACGTCGCGCTCCGCGGAGGGTACTACGCCGGCGACGAGACGCCGCGCGGCGGCGTCGGCCTATACGCGGGCGATTTCGGTTTCGACTACGCCATGCGTTTCGGCGGGCCCCTCGGCGACTCGTACGTCGCGTCGGTTTCGATCCTCTTCGGCGGCGGGCCCGTTTCGTCGGAGCTGTACATTCCCGAAGAAGAAGGTTATATCGAATATAACCCCGACGAAGAGGCGACGGAGGAGGATAAGAGCGACGAGGGCGGCGATGCGCCCCTCTACGAGTTACTCGAGGAAGCGGCCGGCACCGAAAAACCGGGCGGAGAGCCGGCCC
>DATKXQ010000370.1:0-3222 GCA_035528975.1 bacterium | reverse complement strand
AGCGGGCCGCGGCCCGGCAGGGCTTTTAAAACATAGTGCGAACGCGAAGGCGCCGGCCGTCGGTCTCCACGACGGCGGCGCCGTTTTCGCCGGCGGTCAGCCGTCGCGCCCCCGCCGCGCGATACAGCGCGAGCGCCTCGGCGGAGGGGAATTTCGGCGAGCCGGATTTCGTGGGGAAGAACGCGGCCCGAGGGTTCGCCGCGGCGACGAAGGGAGGCCACGCCGCGTCCGCCGAGCCGTGATGCGGCACTTACAGTACGTCCGCGCAGCAGCATTCCCCGCTTTCCAATATCAGCTCCTGCGCCGGCCGCTCTACGTCGCCCATAAGCAGCGCGGAGAATTCGCCCCAGCTCAGCCGCAGAACGGTCGAGGCGTCGTTGCGCGAGAAGGCGGCCGGAGGCCCGCCGCCGGGAGGCCAGACGCGGGCGACGTCGACGCCGCCGACCGTCGTGTGCTCGGGCGCGAAGGCCACGACCGGCGTTCGCCGCGCCGCCGCGGCCGCGACGACTTCCGCGAGGGCCGCCGAGGGTTTCCCGTGCGCCGGCAGCCACAACTCGCCCACGTCGAACTCCCGTATGAGATACGCCACGCCGCCGGCGTGGTCGGCGTCGCCGTGGGTTATGCAGAGGTAGTCGATACTGTTTATCCCGCGGCTTCGCAGGTACGGCGCCACGACGCCGGCGCCGGCGTCGTAGCCCCGGCCCGCGTACCCCGCGTCCACCAGCAACGTCTCGCCGCCCGGGAACTCCACGAACGTGCTGTCCGCCTGGCCCACGTCCAGGAACGTGATGCGCAGCGAAGGCCCCGGCACCTCCGCCAACCTCGGCGCGAGCCAGAGCCCCAGGCAGCCGAGCGCCGCGGCGGCGAGCGCGACGCGCAGTCGCTTCCGCCGGGCCAGGGCCGTCCCTATCCCGAATATTACGAGCAGCAGCAGGAACGGCGACGGCCGCCCCACCCAGAATTGCATGTCCCAACCGGGTCCCAACAGCGGCGCCAGGCCGAGCGAGAAGTAGTGCCCCGCGGCCATGAGCACCTTGGCGCCGAGCCAGGCCGTGGCGCCGTACAGGTCGCCGAGGGCGGGCCACGCCGCGCCGGCTGCGACGGTGGTCAGCGCGAGCGCTACCGCGACGCCGGCCAGCGGGACCATGACGAGGTTCGAGACCAGCGAGGTCGGCGTGAAGCGGTGGAAGAAGTAGAGCTGGAGCGGCAGGACGCCGAGCTGCGCCGCGGCCGTCACGGCCAAAGATTCCCGTAATATGCCGGGGACGCGCCGCAAGAAGTTGTTTATGGGGCGGTACAGCGCCGCGATGGCGAAGACCGCGGCGAACGAAAGCAGGAACGAGACGTCGCCGACGTAGAGCGGATTATATATAAGGAGTATGAGCGCCGCCGCGGCGAGGATGTTGCACAGGTCGACGTCCCGGTCCAGGAGCGCCGCGGCCAAAGCGAGCATCCCCATCAACGAGGCGCGGACGACGGGCGGGTTGAACCCCGTGAGCAGGGCGTACGCCGGGAGGAAGGCCATCACGATTACGTTGGCCGCCGCCTTCGGGACGCGCGTCCCGGCCAGGACGAGGAACAACAGAAACGCGACCAGGCCCACGTGCAGGCCGGATATGGCCAGGAGGTGCATCGCCCCCGCGGCCCGGAAATCCTCGACGACCTCCGCGTCTATCTCGGACCGTTTGCCCAGCGTCAGGCCCTGGAGGACCGCCGCCTCCTCGCCGCCGACGGAGCGGTCCAGCACCGACGCCGCCTTGCGCCGCGCCGCGAACGCCGCGGCGAGGACGGCGTTGCCGCGGCCGCGGCCCAGCGGCGTGACGTCGTCGGCCGCGGAGGCCGCGACGAGGGCCGTTATGCCGCGCCGCCGCAGGTACGAGCGATAATCGAACCCTCCCGGGTTGCGCGCGGGTTTGGGCGCCGAAACCTTGCCGGCCACGGCCAGGCGGTCGCCGTAGCGCGCGGCGACGCGGTCGTAGACGGTGACGCGCGCCCGGCCGCCGACGCGCGCCGTCGCGCCGTCGGCCGTCATGCTCTCGAGACGCAGGACGAATATCGTACCGTAGGGCCTGTGTTCGGGGTCGGAGGAGACGACGCCGGTTACGACCGCTTCCGTCGGCCTGAAGCGGCGCTCGAGGCGAAAAGCGACGTCGCCTGCCGGGAGGTAGTCGCGGCGCGCGCCGAGCCAGGCCGCGCCGGCCAGCGCCAGCGCGCCGAGCAATACCCACGTGCCGGCGCGGCGTTTGAGCAGTAACAGCGCCGCAACGGCGAGGACGAGCGCGGTGGCGACGAGGGGCCAGAGGGGGAGGTCGAAGAGCGCCGCGACGACGAGGCCGCCGGCGAAGGGCGCGGCGGCCAGGCAGGCGGGCCGGCGGCGGAGGGCGTTTTTTGCGGCGTCGCTTCGGCGCGTCGCGCCGTCGGCCGCGGTGGCGTTAAGCGTCGTCCGCGTAACCCGTCGCGTCGCGATCGCCGAAACGCCCCAATAGTTGGTTGTTGATTTTGTTCACCGCGGCCTGCAACTTGCCCGGGGAATCGTAGGGCTGGACCGGGGAGTAGGCGGCCTCGAGCGCCCGTTTGAGGGATAGCAGCTCGCCCCGGGTGAACGCCATTTCGGCGAGGTGCCGCTCGCGCAGGAGCTTGTACCCCCTGTCATAATATATCGGGACCTGTTCCGAAAGGTCCACGACGTCGCGGTAAATGGTCCGCTTCGAGACGCCTAAAACTTCCGCCAGCTCCGACGCGTGATAACCCTTGCCCGTACGCAGTATGTTTACCATGTGGAATAGCCTCTCGGCTTGTCTCTTAGTCATGACCCCACCCCCCTGGTTGATAATTTTGCGAGTACCCCGCCGAGATTGAAGGCGCGAAGCGCCGGCGGCCGGGTAGACATCCGGCGTTGGGGCCCGGACGTTGCCGTCGGCGATTGGCTAAGTAATATAACGCAAATACCGGGCCAAGTGCTTAACTCCTTGAGACGTTTGGATTTCAAATAGAAAATATAACGGGAGGGGAGCGACGCGCCGCCGATTATGGCGGTCGTATTATCGACGTAGGTAAAGATCCAATTGATAATTAAGCGCTTAAGTAGATGGCGAAAAACCCGCCGATTCTGGCGGGTTTCGAAAACCGTGGCACGCCGCGCGGTTTTTACCGGAATGGTTCAGGCCGCGGCGAGTTCCTCCATCACCGACGTCGGGATGTCGAAGTTGGCGTAGACCGTCT
>DATKXQ010000369.1:0-2231 GCA_035528975.1 bacterium | reverse complement strand
AACCGCCCTGGACGACGTGGCCCGCTTTGACGTTGACCCAGACCGCCCGCAGGATGGCTTCGTAGTCGATGCCGTGATGCTTGTAGAACCGCTCATCCTCGATGGCCAGCGACGCGTTGACGAGGTCACGGGGAAAAGCCGCATACGGCCGGAGATAACGCCGCTCCACCTGGAACTGCGTAATAAGGACGCCGTTGCGGTCGTATATCCTGGTCGGCAACGACGGCTCGTACGTCTCCAGGGCGGAGACGGGCGGTAGGCCCCGGGAGAGGACCGTCATCAAACCGAAAGCCACGCCCACCAAAACGAGGGCTCCCCAGTACACGACCCAGAATGCCGTCCGCGTAACGCGCGAAACGCGAGGGCTTTTCTTGACGCGGCGGCCGCGCCGCCGACTCAACTCCGGGAAATAATCTTTGGCCATGGACTTAAACTCCTGATCATGGCCGCATTTTAGCATAAACAAGAATAGTTATCAACGGGCGTCGTTGTCGTCCGAACCGAATCGTTGTTAACGACTTGACCCCCCGGCGCCTTTGCGGTATCATCGCCCCGATGCTCTTACGCGTCACGATAATAATAATGTGTTCCGTCGCGGCCGGCGCCGCCGCGGTCGATATCAACGTCGCCGAAGACGAGGCGAAAAAGGCCGAGGCCGTAATCCTGACGCCGCTGGAAGGCGAGGGTTATTACGACTCGACGGCGCTGGCGGAGCTGGCGCTGGCACGCGAGCGCCGCTCGCCGACCGGCGCCCTCTGGCGGTCATTCGCCGTGCCCGGTTGGGGGCAGATTTACAACGGGAAACCCTGGAAGGCCGGCGTGATAATCGCCGCCGAAGCGGGAACGCTCGCCATGGCGGTAAACAACTACCTCACGTCGCGCCGCTACCTGCGGGAAGCCCGCGCCGCCCCCTCCAAAGAAGAGCGCCAGGAAAAATTGGAACTCCGGGAAACGTACATCGTCGAAACCGAGTTCTGGGGTTGGCTCTGCGTGGGCACGCTGGCCTATTCGATGATGGATGCGTACGTGGACGCCCACCTCGCCGACTGGGACGTTTCCGACTTGCCGGCGGATAAAGAGGCCTCTTCCCGGGTGGACGTCGAATTCCGGGGAAATTATATCTCGGTGGCTATAGGGCTTTTGTAACGCCGCGTCGGCGCCGCCCGACCGGTAACCGTCGCCCGAACCTCGCGCCCGATTACGCATATTAAAAACCCGGCCGGAGCCGGGTTTTATTATTAACCTTTTTTACCCGGCCGGCAAGGCCGCGGCAAAATCCCGGCCGAACTGGCGGCATTTCTGGAATACTTCCTCGTCCGGCGCGAAGTCGACCGCGAGCGCCGGCTGCATCAGTTTCGCGCCCAATTCCTTAAATCGATCTTCCAACCGCCGTACCGCTTCGCCCGTCGTTCCGAAGGGCCCGAAAGCCGCGGCCGCCTTCCCCCCGACGTTGGCCGCGGACATCGCCGCGATTATCCCTGCGATGGGACTTAGCGCCGTCTCGTCGAACGCCGGCAGCCCCACGAGAACGCCGGCCGCGTCGGCGAGCAAAGCCGCGGCGTCTTCGGCGTCGGTAGTGGCGATGTCGCGCAATACGGGTCGAACGCCGCCCGCCGTCAAGCCCCGGGCGATCTGGTCCGCCATCTGCGCGACGTTGCCGTAGTCGCCGGAGTAAAACACGGCCGCCGCGGCCTTACCTTCGAGGTCCTCCGCCTCCTCGCTCCATTTTCGATAGAGGCCGAAATACTTCGCCGGGTCGGACCGCAATACCGGCCCGTGGCCCGTGCACACGACCTCCACGTCGAGGCCGCTTATCTTATCCAGCGCGGCCAGGACTTTATCCTTGAAGGGCCGCATTATGTTGTCGAAGTAGTACTTGTAAGCTTCGTCGAACGAACCCGCCTCGTCGTCGAAGACGGCGCCCTCGTCGCAGTAGTGCACGCCGAAAGCGTCGCACGTGAAAAGCGCGCGGCCGGTCGGCGAATACGTGAACATCGTATCGGGCCAGTGGAGGTACGGCGCGCCGATGAACGTCAGCTCGCGGTCGCCGAGGTCGAGCGTATCGCCGTCGCCTACGCCCGCGACGCCTCTCTCGAGGTGGAACAGCTGGTGGACGTGACGGCCCGCCGCCCCCGATACAATCACCCGGGCGTTCGGCGCCACCTCCGCCAGCCACGGCACCACGCCCGAATGGTCGGCCTCGGTGTGGTTCAGTATGACGTACTTGACCT
>DATKXQ010000368.1:0-5376 GCA_035528975.1 bacterium | reverse complement strand
GCTCGGGGAGAGGGGATGTCCGGTTGGCCGATGTTGAGGTGAAATACGTGGACGCCGCGTTTTTTCGCGACGTCGGCCAAAGGTATCAATTTCCGTATAGGGGAAGCGGGCAACGCGCCGGCCCGCTCCGAGAGTCGGGGTTTGTTCTTGGCCATCTTATTCCTCCGTCCAAGGAACGACGTGAAATGAACCGCTCACCGGGAGAATATAACCGAAATCGCCGACGCCGTCAAGGGCCCCGGGTTAAAAACCTCCGCCTAACTTGACCGGGGGTTTCAACCCTGTTATAATACGATTATATTATAAAAAGGGCTAAGTGGCTAATAATATTCAATATCCCCGTTACGCGGGCGGTACTTTTATATGGCGGTCATAGGCAATATACGGGACTTGACTTTGGTCGACCTCTTCCAGATCGTCCAGTTGGGTCGGCGGACCTGCGTCCTCACGGTGGACGACGAGTACGGCGTATGGTACCGGACGTACTTCGACGACGGCTTCGTCATCTACGCCGATTCGAACAAGAGGTACGCTCTCCTGGGCGAAGACCTCGTCAACGCCGGCGTTTTTTCGCGCGCGCAGTTGGAACGCGCCCTGGCCGAGTATGGCGGCCTGGGCGGCGACCGGCCCCGCTTCGGCACCTTCCTGCTTCATCGGGGAATCATTAACCGCGAGACGCTGGTCGAGTTCATACAACGCAAGATTAAGATCAAGCTCTTCGACATGTTCCTCATCGAGGAGGGGACCTTCACGTACGAGCTGACCCCCTATCGGCTCGACGAGGACATCACGGTGTCGATCTCGGTCACCGAGCTCGTCATGGAATCCACGAAGCGGGTCGACGACTACAAGCGAATGAGCAAGAGGATTCCGTCGCTCGATTTGACCGTCCGCAAAGAGACCCGGCCTCTCGCCGACCTCTTGCGCGGGGATTACGAATTCTCGGGTATAGAGACGGAAGTCCTGCAGTTGGCGGAGAAGGGTTTGACCATTCGCGACATGGCCGCGCATCTGAACATCGACGACCGGTTGCGCCTGCTGAAAGTGGTCAACGGTTTTCTCAATTTGGGGCTGGTGCACCTCGGCATGCCCGAGGCCGTAGCGGATTGACGGCCCTCGGCCGTTGGAAAGGCGCCCTCCGGGCGCCGTTTTTTTTCGCCGGCGGCCGACTTCGACCGAACGTTATTCGATGGCGCGGGACAAGTCGGGGTCCCGTTGGGACCTGAAATCGGGGACGCCGTGCGGCCAGCCCTCGCGGCGCACGACGACGGTGTGGGCCGGGGTTTCGTAAATAACCGCGAATTTCTTGTAGGCGCGGTAGAAGGATTTGATATTGTGGCGGGACTTATTATTAACGAATATGGCTATCCGCATATCGTTTCTCTTGAGGATATAGGGAAGGTACCAGAGGTCCCGTTCGACCCGCCACGCCGGGCGGATATAGAAGTTGAGGGGATGGTTGCTGTACGTTTGGATGGGGTAGTTGCTGAAGTTATCCTTGTTCTCTTCCATATATATAATCTCGTCCGGCTCCAGCTCCCCCCGGCGCCAGAGCTCGCGCAGCTCGAGGGCCAGCTCCGCGTCGACGGGCATGCACGAATAACAGGGGCCGGGGTAGCCGTACCCGTAGTCTCTAATAGCGCTGTCGAAGTACGCGGTGTAGGCGGCCGTCGCCGCGAGGGCGACGACCACGACGATTTTCGCGGCGCGCCGCCTCGCCCGCCGCCAGGTTTCCACGACGGCCAGGCCGGTGAAGGGAAACACGAGCATGAGCACGATGGAGAAGTGGCGCTCCGGGCAGAAGCCGACGCCGACGATTACGAAGATGGCCGAGAGCGCGACGAAGAGAACCGCCGTCCCCGACCAGATGAGGAGGCGGCTTTCGTCGCGGACGCGGCGCGCCCAAACCATGACGGCGCCGAGGACCCCCCAGGCCGCGGCCAGGCGGCCGTCCATCCACAACCGCTCCAGGCCGTAATACGTCCGCCGGTACCAGTGGAGGTTGGTGAGGACGGCGGACATGTCGGCTTTAACGCCCGAGAGCGCCGGCCAAAAGCCGCGGCCCGTCCCGAGGAACGCTTTGTGGCCGAGCAGGGCGCCGGCCAGCGCGAGGGGCGCCCCCCACAGCAGCCACGCCGTCGCGCCGCGGGGCCGCAGCCGCAACAGGCGGTACGCCGAGAACAGTATGAGCAGGAGCGCGCCCTCGTAACGGGTCAGGGCGGCCGCGGCGAGGCAGAACCCGGCGGCCGCGGCGCCGCGTTTCCCGCCGGCGGCTCGGCTCGCCGCGTAGACCCCCGCCGCGGTCCAGAAAAAGAACAGGCTCTCGGTCATCCCTTCCGAGAGCGTCAGGTCGTGGTGAACGGGGGAGAAGATGAAGAGGACGGCGGCGATGCTCCCGGCCACCGGCCCCGCCAATTGGCGCCCGAGCAAATACAGGAACAGCGTCGCCCCGGCGCCCGCGGCGACGTTCAGCGCGGTCCCGGTCCAGTATATATCGGGATAGACTTTTAACAGGGCCGCCCAGATCCAGAGGTGGAACGGCTGCCACTGGTGGGTTTGGAACAGTTGGAATTTACCGAAGGCCAGCGTATAGGCGAAGATGCCGCGCGCCGGGCCGTCGGCGATATAGGTCAACCGCAAGTACCTCGGCATGTAGACGTAGAGGGAATATACCGATACGAGGACCTTCAGGGCGAAAAAGCCCCACGGCGCCAGGCGGCCGAGCCACTCGCTTTTCGTCGGCGGACGCACCTTTCCCCTTATCGAGAAGTTATATTTCTTGCCCCGCTTCGGCGCCTTACGCTTATCAAAATATCGGAAGGCGGGGCCGATTTACCGGTTCTTCGCCGGTACGTCGTATACTTTGACGAGGTCTCTGCAAATCATGGACGAGAGGTCGGGTACCTTCGCCCACCTTTCGCGCAGGACCACGATCGTCTGCGTCGGGTTTTCGTAGACGACGGCGGCGGCGCAGATGTCCTCGTAGTACCACCGTATTTTCTCGCGGTTCTCTTCGCTCACTATTATGGCGATGCGGATGTAGTTTTCGCGCATGAGGGGTACGAGGTACGACAGTTCCCCGCTCAATACGCTGCGCGGTTCGCGCAGGAAGTGCAGCGGATGGTCGCTGAACGCCCGCAAGGGATATTCCTCGAACGTCCACGAGCCGCCGGCGCCGGGTTCGCCGATCTCGATGAGGATTATCTCCTGCGGCTCGAGCGCGCCTTCCCGCCACAGCTCCCTCAATTTCAAAGCCGTCTCCGTGGCGAATGCGGGCCGGGTGTTGCACGGCCCCGGGAATCCGTACCCCGGCGTCATGATTATCGAATCCCACCGGGCCGTTATCCCAACCGCGACCGCGAGGACGGCGCCGACCGCTATGCCTTTGAGTATCGCGGAGGGACGTTTGACGAGCTTCACGAGTGCTACTACCGCCAGGCCGGCGAACGGGAAAATCAGCATTAACGGCGTGGCGAAGTAGCGCTCGGGACAGAAGCCCAGGCCGACGACGACGGCGATGACCGTGAGAGCGGCGAATATCAACGCCCACCCGAGCCAGATCATTATCCGGTCGGGCGTGCGCCACCGGCGGCGGAAGACCAGCGCCGCGCCCGCGAACGCTAATACCGCGGACGCCCGGGCGTCGAAGAGAAAGCGGTATACGCCGTAGCCCAGCCGGCGGTACCAGGTGGGATTGGTTAGTACGGCCGCGGTGTCGGCCCGGACGCCGGCGAGGGCGGGCCAGAGGCCCTTGTAGCTCGGCTGCAGTCCTTTGTGGGCCACGAAGATGCCGGCGAGTACCAGCGGCGCGGCGAAGAGCAGCCACCCGCCTACGTCCTTCGGGCGGCGTCGGATTAGGCGGTACGCGGAGTAGAGGGCCAGGAAGGCCATTCCTTCGTAGCGGCTGAGGGCGGCGGCGGCGAAGCAGAAGGCCGCGGCCGCCGGCCCGGGCAGCCCGGCCTCGCCCCGGGCGGCGAAGAATATCCCCGCCACGAGCCAGAAGTAGAACACCGGCTCGGCCATCCCCATCGAGAGCGTGAGGTTGTGATGCACCGGCGAGAAGGTGAACAGGACGGCGGCGACGGCCCCCGCCAGCGGCCCGGCCAGGCGGCGGCCCAACAGGTAAAGGAAGGCCGCGACGCCGGCGCCGGCGACGACGTTCATGGCGGTGCCGGTGAAGTAGATGTCGTGCCATATCCGCAGGAGGCCGGCCCAGATCCAGAGGGGCAGGGGCGGGAACTGGTGCGTAGGGAAGAGGTCGAAACCGGCGAAGGCCAGGTGGTAGGCCTCGATGCCGCGGCCGGGGCCGTCGGCGATGTACATTATGCGCCGGAAGCGCCAGACGTAGTAGGCCACGAAGAAAACGGATACGCCGAGCTTGAGCGCGAAGAAGCCGAAGGGCGCCAGGCGCTCGAGCCAAAGGCGAACCCGCGGCCACGTTCCTTCGGGGAGGGTAGTATTTTTTACCATCGGCTTAGGCCCTGCAGACGGTTGAAGGATACGGCTGTTGCCTTTTACGGTATCTTACCACGGCGCTTTCCCGGCCTCAAGTATTAGCTCTCGCGAGCTTAGTCGCTGAAAAGGCCGCAGCAGCGGCTGCAACCCGGGAATACGCCCCGTTTCGCGAGCTCGGCGCGGAAGAGGCGAAACGCGGGGCTGTTCCATATCTCGCTGAGGGGCGTTTCGCGGACGTTGCCGACGTCGAGGCCCAGGCACGGCGATACGGTCCCGTCCGGCAGGACGTCGGCGCGCAGCCACCGCGAAAAACATCTCTCCCGGAACGCGTGCCGGGGACTGTCATAAAAAAGCCGCAAATCGGTTTCTTTCAGGTCGGGGTAGAAGTTTACCGGGAACGGCCAGCTCTTCCTCTTGACGGCCGCTATTTGCTCGCGCAGTGCCGCGACGTCCAGGGGCGGGAACTCGCTCGAGACGAAGCCACTTAAGTATGTCGTGTCCCGGCCGAAGAGCTCGTCGAAGAGGGCGCGCTGGGCGTCGGCGGTCGGGGCGTCGGTGAACCAGAGGTGTTGGAACGTGAACTCGTCCAGCGGGAGGTCGACGAAGAGCGCCGGCAGCGCCGCGAGGGAGGAGACGTTGGCATCGGTTATCGTGCACGTGATTTTCACGTACGGCTTGCCGGCGCCGCGGGCCGCGCGCGCCGCGAGCAAGGCGTCGAGGCCCGCTTTCGTTCGCAGGAAGGCTCCCGGCGTGCCGCGCTGGCCGTCGTGGACGGCCGGCGGCCCGTCCACGGACACCATTATGCTATCGAGGCCGGCGGCGACCAGCGCCTCGGCGTCGCGCGCCAGGAACGTGCCGTTGGTATTGACGCCGCACCGCAGCCCCCGGCCCTTCACGTGGGATATGAAATCCACCGCGTCG
>DATKXQ010000367.1:0-2366 GCA_035528975.1 bacterium | reverse complement strand
AGCAGCGCCTGCAGCGGCGACATACCGACGAGTTCCGTTTTGACAATGGGGACGCCGTAACGCGCGGCCTCACGGCGTATCAACTCCACGACGCGGAAGATCGGCGTCTTCTCGTAGTTCGTGAGGTTCATCGAAACCTGTACGACGTTAGGGTCGTCGGTGGCGAACCCTTTGCCCTTTACGAAACGCAGGCCGCCGCCGATGAACCTCACCTCGTTCGCGATCCTCTCGGCGACCTCCAACCTGCTCGTGCCGAGGTTGACGTTGAAGGCGATGAGAAACGGCCGCGCGCTCACCGCGGTGCACCCGGCGGTCGGATGAACCTCGGCCGGGCCGAAGTCCGGCTTCCACGCCGGGTCTTTGATTTTCTCGAAAAACCCCTCGAACTGCCCTTTCCGGACGGTGGCGAGGTTCTTGCGCTCCGGCGACGTCGCGCTGTCCTCGTACAGGTAAACCGGAACGTTGAACTTCTCCGCGATCATCTCGCCGACCGCGCGCGAGAGCTCGACGCAATCCTCGGTAGTCGCGCCGGCGATGGGAACGAACGGGACGACGTCCACCGCGCCCATACGGGGATGTTCGCCCTTCTGTTTCGTAAGGTCGACGTGTTTCAGCGTCTCGTCGAAGAGCGCCTCGACGGCGACCGGCAGGGACCCCCTATCCCCCACCATCGTGAAGACCGTGCGGTTCTGGGCCGCGTCGGCCGCGACGTTCAATAACCTTACGCCCTCCACCGCGCGTATGCGGGCCGCGACTTTCTCCACGACGTCCAGTTTCGCGCCCTCGCTGATGTTGGGTACGCATTCGATGATTTCAGCCATAATTACGAATACCTCCTAAAAGCTCAGGGTTTCGATTTCTACCGGCTCAGCTCCTCGCGCCAACCGGCGAACGCCTCCTCGACGGCCTCCGCGCACCGGCGTTCTATAAGCGCCATATACTCCCTGGCCTTCTTCACGTCCGGCGACGGCATCCCCTTGCCCAATTCCCGGACGCCGACCGGCCGCGGGAACGGCATACGGAAGACGCCGCGGTCGTACCGGGCGGCCTTCAACCCCTCGAGCAATTCCGGCTTGACGAGCGAGGGTTTCGCGGCGAGCACGCCGGCGGTCTCTTCCGCGGCGCCGTGGCCGCCCTCGCCGCCGAAGACCTCCTCGCTCGCCTCGGGCGCCATAAGCCACCAGTGCAAGACGATCGTGAAGAGGTCCGCCTCCCGGTAGGCGACCTGGGCCGCCTCCTTGAGTTCGTTCAAATGGCCGCCGTGGCCGTTTACCACTACGAGCTTGCGGAAGCCCATCCGGCCGAAGCCGACGAATATTTCCGATACGTACTGCTGAAACGCCGACGACGAAACGGTATGCGACCCCGGGTAGGGCAACAGCGTCCGCGTCACGCCGTAATTCACGGTCGGCGCGATTACCAGGCCGAAGCGCCGGGCCAACGGCTCGCACAACGACTCCGGTATGATGATGTCCGTCCCCAGGGGGATGCCGCCGTGCGCCTCCACCGTCCCGACGGGTATTATTACGCCGTCGTACTTGCCCGGGACCAGGTCCCGGAATTCCTTCCAGCACAACTCCGCGAGCCGCGGCGCGGCCGCTTTCTCTTCCGCCATACGAACCTCCGGGGACTACTCGCCGACCACGGTCACCGTGATTTCCCGGCGCCGTTTTTTATTGTCGAAATCGATGAAGACGATCTGTTGCCAGGTCCCGAGGGCCGGCGAGCCGCCGACCACGGGAAACGCGAACGTCGGCCCGAGTAGCGACGAGCGCACGTGGGAGTGGCCGTTGCCGTCGCCCCACCGGGCGTCGTGGCCGTAGCGTTCCCCCCGGGGCGCCAACTTTTCGAAGACGTTCTCTAAATCGGACACGAGGCCCGGCTCGTACTCGACGGTGGTAATGCCGACCGTCGAGCCGGCGGACGCCACGAGGCCGATGCCCTCCTTGATGCCCGACGCGGATACGAGCCGCGAGACCTCGGCCGTGACGTCGCGTATGTCGGCGTCGCCCCGGCACGAAAGCTCGAACGAATTGCGATAGACGCTCATGGCTTCACCTCGTCACGGCAGCGGGCCGCGGCCGCCGAAAAACCTGCCGCGGCTAACCGGAAAAACGGGTCCGCGTGCGACGGTATCCAAAAGTACTCCTCCCGAAAAAGACAACCTTATAGATAAATCCCCATTCAAGGTCCTCGGCCTGAAAGACGTTATAGATATCAACGGCGAGGCCGAGACCACGGCTATCGGCCTTATGAAATTAGTTACTCAATAATTTGATAGCGCAAAACGTTTTCGGATACCGTGCCGTTGCGCTTTTCATCGAACCCGATTTCGCGGTTTTGGACGAATATCTTATATCTCGCCT
>DATKXQ010000366.1:0-2585 GCA_035528975.1 bacterium | reverse complement strand
GGCCATGGAGAAGCTCGTCCGCGAGATAAATTCGGTGGAGGGGGTGGAGGACGCCGTATACGGCCAGGAGTGGTTGGCGAATCTGGAGAAAGCCGCCGGGGCGGTCGGCGCGGTGGGCGCCGCCGTGGGCGGGGTGTTGGGGGCCGCGGCGGTCCTGGTGGTCATTAGTACGATAGGCCTGGCCGTTTACGCTCGCCGGCAGACGATAGCGATCATGAAGATCGTGGGGGCTACGGACGGCTTCGTCCGGGCTCCTTTCGTCGTCGAGGGTTTCATTATAGGCCTCGTCGGCGGCGTCATAGCGCTCGGGGCGTTATACGGCGGCGTCGCATTTTTGAAGACGTACGGCGTTACGGTCCGTTTCATACCGATAACGTACGTCGCGGCGGGCCTGGCCCTCTCGGCGTTCGCCGGCGCCGCCGGCTCGAGCGTAGCGGTGCGCCGGTTTTTGAAGGTCTAAGTTATTAATAAGTTAGGAGTTATCGACGACCGCCGTAACTCGGCGGCCGCTTTTTCGTATTAGTAATGCGCGGGCGCGCGGGCAATCGGCGTCGGCCTATTATGAGAAGCACACGAGTAGTACTCGCAGTCCTGGGTCTCGCGGCCGCCGGCGGCGCGGCGGCCGAGGGCGACGACCGGGCGATGCGCGCCGCGCGCGTCGAGGAGCCGCCGGTAATCGACGGCGTATGGGAAGACGTCTGGCTCGCGGCCGAGCCGGCCTCGGCGTTCAGGCAGTTCCGGCCGGCCTTGAATCGACCCGCGCTGAAAGACACCGAAGTTTATATCCTGTACGACGACGACGCGCTGTACGTCGGCTGGGTGTGTTACGAGGACGACTTGTCGCGGCTCGTCGCGTGCGCGACGGTACGCGACATGTTCATGAACGACGACGACTGCGTCGACTTGATGCTCGACGCCAACCCCGACCGCCAGTCGGCGTACGACTTCATGGTCAACTGGCGCGGCGTGCGATACGACGGCAGCATCGCGAAGGACGGCTCGGCCGGGGGGCCGGCCTGGGACGGTTATTGGGAGGCCGCGACGTCGGTGGGGGAAGACGCCTGGTACTGCGAGATGGCCATTCCCTGGGCCACGATTCGATACGACCGCGAGGGCGGTTACTTCGGCGTCCAGTTTTTGAGGTTCCGCAAGCCCGCGTACGAGGAGACGTAGTGGGCGAGCGACGGCAGTTTTTTGAGCCGGGTCTCCACTTTCGGGCGCGTGGAAGGTTTCGACGATCTTCCGCGGCCGCAGCGGTTCAAGTTGGTGCCGTACGCGACGGGACGCGTCGAGGAGCGGCTCGAGACTCCCGCGTACGGTTTCGAGCCGACCGACGGGTGGGAGTTCGAGCCGCGCTACGGCCTCGACTTCGCGTACCGGGCCGGCTCCCAAGCGGGCGCGCTCGTGTCGGTGTTGCCGGACTACGCGTACATCGAGGCCGACCCGGCGCAGATCAACCTCGAGCCGACGGAGATATGGCTCGAGGAGAAGCGGCCTTTTTTCACGGAGGGGTGCGAGCTTTTCGATACCTACAGCGAGCTGTTGTACACGCGGCACTTGACGGAGATCGCGGGCGGCGCGAAGGTAACCGGCCGCGCGGGGGCGATGAACTACGGCGTCCTCGACGCGGCGTTGAAAGGGGACGACCCCCTCTACCCGGGCGACAATTTCGCCGTCGCGCGCGCGAGTTACGATTTGGCGAACGGCTCCAATTTCGGATTTATGGGAGTGGGGCGCCGGGAACTCGGCGGCGAAGTGCCGCCCGGCGAGGGGACGGGCGAGGACCGCGCGCGCTACAACAACGTCGTACTCGCGGACGGACGGGTCGTTTTGCCGGCGCGGTTCGGCGCGGGGGTCGAGGGGGCCAAATCCGAGACGGCGGGCGAGGGCGGCGACGGTTACATGTATGCGGTCGCTTCCGGGAGGTACGGCATAACGGAGAACGTCGAGGCCTGGGTGTCGGAAGTCGCCGAAGACTTCCGCGCGGATACGGCGTTCTTACAACCGGAGGATCTGGGCAAGCGCGAAACCGGGTTCTCGGCCTTAAAGGAATTCCAAATCAACCGCGGCGGCGTGCGCTCCTTCCGGGTCAACGGCTATTACGAGCACGAGTGGGCCCTGGACGGCGGGACGAGCTTCAATTTCGTCTCGCCGACGGCGCGGCTGATGTCGGTCAACGACTTGTTCGTTACGGCGAATTACCGCGGCGGCCGGGACCTCCGTTACGTCCCCTACGGTTACGCGGAATTCGACAACGACGTCGTCGACGTCGCCGTCGGCCACGCGCCGGCGTCGTGGGGGAGGGTGCGTTTGGGGTATTGGCGGGGGATGTGGTACGGCGAATTCTATCACTACTACACGCTGGAGGTGGACGCTATCCCGGCGCCGGCCTTCGTCCTTAACGGCGACGTCGAGCTGGGGAATCCGCGGGGCGGAGGCCGTTTCGTCGTCGGCAACCTCAAAGGCACCCACAATCTTACGGAGGACTTGTTCTGGCGCGTAATACTGCAGGGCAATTCCGACGACCGGACGAGCTCGGCCGGCGTATTGTGGGGTTGGTATTTCCAACCGGGCAGCACGGCCTA
>DATKXQ010000365.1:0-2786 GCA_035528975.1 bacterium | reverse complement strand
GCGGTGGGGGGCAACCCGGAACTCGTCGAACCCGGCATCACCGGCCTTCTCGTGCCGGCGGGGGACGTGGTCGCGCTCGCCGCCGCCCTGCGCGAGCTCGCCGGAGACCCGACGCGGCGCCGGGCCATGGGCCGGGCGGCGCGGTCGCGGGTCGTTCTCGAGTTCACGGCCGAGAAAATGGCGGACCGGTACGCGGCCTTGTACGAGGACCTTTTGACGTCGCGGGGGGCCGGGGCGTGACCGCCGCGGCCGAGACCCGCGTGGCCGTTATCGGTTTGGGCCCCATGGGCCGCAAACACCTCGACAAGCTCGTCGGCCTCGTGGGCCCGGAGCGCGCGGCCTACTACGACGTCGACCCCGCGAAGGCTCGCGCCGTCGGCGAAACCTACCCGGGCGCCGCGGCGTTGGCGTCGTGGGAAGAATTCCTGGAAGGCGATTGCCGCGCCGCCGTCATCACGGCTCCCGCCGCCCGGCACGCGGCGCTGGCCCGGGAGGCGCTCGCCGCCGGGAAGGATTTGCTGGTCGAGAAGCCGCTCGCCCTCGCGCCGACGGACGCGGCGGAGCTCGTGCGGTTGGCCGAGGAAAAGGGTGCCGTCCTCATGGTGGGCCACATCCTGCTCTTCGACCCGGCGTTCGAGGCGCTGAAGGGCGCGGTGGCCGCGGGCGAGCTGGGCGCCGTGAAGTACGTTGCGGCGACGAGGGCGAAGCTCGGTACCATCCGCGCGGAGGAGGACGTCATTTTCAGTCTGGCGGCGCACGACGTCGCGCTGGCCGGTTGGTTGCTGGATGACCGCGCGACCGCGGTTTCCGCCGTGGCCGTGGACGCGCGCGGCACGGGTTTGGCCGACGCGGCGTTTTTGGACCTGACCTTCGAGAGCGGCGTCGCGGCCCACCTGTGGTCGTCGTGGTTGTACCCGGTGGACACCCGGCGGTTGGTGATCGTCGGCGATAAGGCCATGGCCGAAGTGAACCAGGAGAAAGGGGCGGCCGGCGCGCTCACGGTGTACGATATGGGCGCGCGGGAAGGCCCCGCCGGCCCCGAAGCGTACGACGCCGGCGCGCGCGCCGTCCGGGTACCGGCCGTCGATTTGTTGAAGGCCGAGCTCCGGCACTTCCTGGATTGCGTCGCGACGCGGGCGACGCCGCGAACGGACGGCCGCCAGGGCCTCGACGTCGTGAGGGTTCTGGCGGCGGCGCAGAAGTCCGCCCGCGGCGGCGGGGCGCCGGTGCGGCTCGAGTACTGAGCCGCCGGCTCGAGAAAGCGCGGGGATATGACAGCTAAAAAAGGATATTTCGCGCACGCCACGGCCGTCGTCGACGACGGCGCGCAGGTGGGCGCCGGCACGAAGATCTGGCACTTCTGCCACGTGATGGCGTCGGCCGTTATCGGCGAGCGCTGCGTCCTGGGCCAGAACGTCTTCGTCGGCGCCAACGTGAAAATCGGCAACAACGTCCACATCCAGAACAACGTCAGCGTGTACGAGGGCGTGGAGCTTGAAGACGACGTGTTCTGCGGGCCGTCGATGGTGTTCACGAACGTGCGGGACCCGCGCGCGGCCTTCCCCCGCGCCTCGAGCGCCGAGTACCAGAAGACGCTGGTCCGCCGGGGCGCTTCGCTCGGCGCCAACTGCACCGTCGTGTGCGGCGTTACCGTGGGCGAGAACGCGTTCGTCGCCGCCGGCGCCGTCGTGACGCGGGACGTGCCGGCGCACGCGCTGGTGGCCGGCGTCCCCGCGCGCCTCGCGGGGTACGTCTGCGCGTGCGGCGAGCGGCTCGGGATGCCGGCGCCGGGGGACCGCCGGGCGTGCGGCCGCTGCGGCCGGGAATACGCCTGCGGCCCGGGCGGCCTCGCGGCCTCAACGTAAGGAGCGCCTTTTGGCCGATATCAAGATACCGCTCAAAGACGTGGCGGCGCAGTACCGCGCGCTGCAGGCCGAAATAATCCCCGCGGTCGAGAAATTCCTCGCCGCGGGGCAGTACGTGCTCGGGCCGGCGGTGGAGGCGTTCGAGCGCGAGGCCGCGGCGTACCTCGGCGTGAGCCACGCCGTGGGCGTGGGCTCCGGCACGGACGCGCTCCTCATCGCGTTGCGGGCGCTGGGCGTGGGCGAGGGCGACGACGTCATAACGACGCCGTTCACGTTCGTCGCCAGCGCGGACGTCATCGTGCGCCTGCGCGCGCGGCCGGTGTTCGCGGATGTCGACGCCGCCACGCTCAACCTCGACCCCGCGAAGATTGCGGAAGTGGCGACGGGCGGGACCGCGGCCGTCCTGCCGGTGCACCTCTACGGCCTGCCCGCCGACGTGCCGGCGATAGCGGCGGCGGCTCCCGGCGTCCCGATACTGGAGGATGCGGCGCAGGCGTTGGGAGGCGAGCTGGGAGGACGGAAGGTGGGGCGTCTGGGCTCCGCGGCCGCCTTCTCCTTTTTCCCCACCAAGAACCTGGGCGCTTTCGGCGACGGCGGCCTCATCGCCGTGGACGACGAGGAGCTTGCCGCCCGGGCGCGCCGCCTCCGCGTGCACGGCGCCGCGAAGAAGAACTACCCCCAGGAGATAGGGTACAAGAGCCGCCTCGACGGCCTCCAGGCGACCATTCTCTCCATTAAACTAAAATACCTCGACGAGTGGACGGCGCGCACGCGCGAGCTCGTGGGCCGGTACCGGGAGCGGCTGGCGGCCGTCGAGGGGGTTACGCTGTTGGCCGAGCCGGAGGGCTGCCGGCCCGCGTATCACCAGTTCACGGTCCGGGCTTCCCGGCGCGACGAGCTCAAGCGCTTCCTCGGCGAGCG
>DATKXQ010000364.1:0-3511 GCA_035528975.1 bacterium | reverse complement strand
AGCTTGCCGTGGCCTACGGCGCGCCAGGTGAACTCGCCCGGCTCGGCGGCCCGGGCGCCGGCGGCGAACAGGGCGTCCAGCGCGGCGCTCACGACGGCGGGGCCGGCGTGGGTGGTGAGCTCGGCCATGTCCTCGCCGGTGTAGGAGCGGGGCGCGGCGTAGAGGACGACGACGGCGCGGTCCACCGTCTCGGCGGTCGCCGGGTGGACGAGGTCGCCGACGCGGGCGACGCGGGGCGCGGCCTGCGCCCGCGCCCGGAAGACGCGCTCGATTATCTCGCGGCTTGCGGGGCCGCTGACGCGGATTATGGCCAGCGCGCCGCGGCCCGGGGGCGTCGCGACCGCGGCTATGGTGTCGCCGTCTCGGAACATCCTCCCCTCAGACAACGAACCCGCCGTCGCCGGCGGGATACGTTTTTAAACAAAATCGGCTCGCCGGTCATCGGCGGGGCGATTATTTATTATCCGGCGCGGGGCTTTTTTTGGGGCGGCCGCGGCGCCGGCGGCGGGAACTCCGGGGACTTTTCTCGCCCGGTTTGTCGGTTGTTTTGCGCGCCGGCGTCGGCGGCCGGGAACGTTCCCGGCGGCCCGGCGGCTCGGCCTTGCGCGCCGGGCCGGCCTGGGCGGCGGCGGGGTGGACGACGACGTGGCGCTTGTTGCCCTTGCCGGAGCTGACGGTTACGACGCGGGGGTCTTGCTCCAGCGTCATATGGACGGTACGCCGGTCGCGGGGCGACATGGGGGCCAGGGCCTCTTCTTTGCCCCGGGCGGCGGTGCGGTCCCCGGCGGCGCGGGCCAGCTTGTGGAGCTCTTCGTCGCGGGACAGCTTGTCCTCGACGAAGGAGGTCTTGACGGTTATCTTGTTCTTGGCGTGCCGGTTGATGATGAGCTCGAGGACGTGGCCGAGCGCATCGGCGACGTCCTCCTGCCGCTGGAACTGGCGGAGCTCGTGGCCCGCGAGTTCCAGGTAGACGTTGTGCTTGCGCATCTCGACGCGCGCCTCGACGGGGACCGGCAGAAACGATACGAGCTTGTTTATTATCTCGCCGGCCTGCTCGAGGGTGTTCTCTTCTACGAGCGTAACGCGGACGGTGACGCGTTTAAATCCCAGGAAGCCCAGCAGGCCCCGGGGCTCTTCGCGGAGGACCTCGACCTTGACGTCGTCGATATCCGCGGCCAAGAGCTCCAGGCCCCGTCGGGTTGCGTCCACGCGCGAGTTACCCTCGACCTCCACCGTGCGCATTAGTTATCAGCCTCCAGAGGTTTCATCGATTTTCTCATAAGTAGCATCTGTCCCATCGTGAATAACTGGTTAGCGGTCCAGTACAGGACCAAACCCGACGGCCAATTGTAGAAGAGAAAGCCGAAGATTATGGGCATAAACGCCATAAGCTTCTGCTGCTCGGATTTAACGCCGCCCTTGCCCGGCATCGTGAATTTGTTTTGGAGGAACCAGATGGCCGTCATTAATATCGGCAAGACGTTGAGCGAGTGGATGTTGACCAGCGGAATGGTGAACGGGAACTCGAACAGGACGTCCGGTTGCGACAGGTCGTTTATCCACAACATGAACGGCGCGCCCTTGAGTTCGATGGCGTTGCGCAGCGCGTTGAACATCCCCCAGAAGATGGGGATCTGCAGCAGCATCGGGAGGCAGCCGCCGAGCGGGTTGATCTTGTACTTCTTGTACAGCGCCATCGTCTCGGCGTTCATCCGCTGCGGGTCATCCTTGTATTGGTTTTTTATATTTTTGAGGATCGGCTGGATCTCCTGCATCCGCTGCGACGATTTGAGCGACAGCCCGGAGGGCCAATAGGTCAGCACCTTGATCAAGGCCGAGAAGACGATTATGGTTACGCCGTAGTTGTGGATGCCCTTGTTGATGAAGTGCATGAGGCGGAGCATCAGCGCCGCTATGACGCCGATTATGGACCAGCCCAGGTCCACCGTCCGCTCCAGGCCGACGCCGAATTCCTTGAGCCGGTCGTAACGCTTGGGGCCGAAGTAGAGCTTGTAATCGCCGCCGCTCTTGAGCGTATACGTCGCGGCCAGGGTGTCGTTCTTGACCCGCGTTACCTCGACCGCGCCGCCCTGGGGCGCGACGGCCGCGACGATGAAGTACTTGCTCCGCAGCGCCGCCCACGGGATGTCGCCCGCGTAGTTTTTGACCTCGTCTTTCCCGGAGAGCTTGTCGCGGACTTTGTCGGCACCGACCAGCGCGTCGACGGATAGCTCGCCCGTCTCTTTGGAGTCGTCCTCGGCCCGGGTGAAGGACCCCAGCGAGAGCGTCACGGGCCGGGCCGCGTCGCCGGCGACGACGTGGGCGGCGACCTCGAAGTCGTCACCCCGGAAATCGTACGCGACGCGCGCCAGCGTGCGCCCTTCCTCCACCAGCGAATACGCGAGCTTGCCGGTTCCCGCCGCGCCGATTTTGAGCTCGCCCTTGTCTACCTCCCACCGCGCGTTTTCGCCCGCGGGGACGAGGGGCGTATAGGCCGGGGCCGGCGCTTGCCCCAGGCGGGAGAAGAGTAAATTGTCGTCGTCGGGCGGGTATTGCGCGAGCTCGAGCGCGACGAGGCCGGCGTCTTCGAAGGTGGCGACGTAGAGCGGCGTCGTCACGACGGCGCGCGCGCCCGTCTTCACGCGGGCGGGCGTTTTGGCGGGGGGCTTCGTCTCCGGAGCGGCGGCCTCCGGGGCGGCCGTTGCCGGTCCGGCCGTTTCGGCGGTTACCGTGGCGGCCGTTTCCGCGGTTGCTGGGGCGGCCGTTTCCGCGGTTGCCGGGGCGGCCGTTTCGGCGGTTTCGCCGGCGACCGGCGGCGGCGCGGCCTTTTCCTTCTCCGGCTTCTTGGCGAAGAAGGTGGAATAGATGAACATCACCGCCGCGGCGACGAAGAGCGCGAGGATCATGCGTTGCTGGGAGGTTATTTTCATATTCTCGCCTTGGCCCGGCTTAAGGAACCGGATCGTAGCCGCCGGGGTTAATGGGGTTGCACCTGATAATCCGCCAGGCGGCGAGCGCGGAGCCGCGCCAGGGGCCGTGTTTGCGCACGGCCTCGAGCGCGTACGCCGAACATGAGGGTTCGAAGCGACAGGTCATCGGCATCAGCGGCCCGAGCGCGAAACGATACGCTTTAATGAGGGCCACAATGACGGCCCGGGCGGCGCTATCTATCGCCCGGCGTATCTTTGGCATCGGCCCCGCCCGTCAATTCGCCTAAAACGGCGCACACGTCGCGCCGCAGCGCCTCGTAGTCCTTCGCCGCTATCGCCGGCTTCGCCACCGCGACAAACCAGAAGCCGTCGCGGAAGTACTCCGGGTGCGTCCGGAAGATCTCGCGCAGACGCTTCTTTACGCGGTTGCGCGTTACCGCCTTCCCGACGCGGCGGCCGCATACTACGCCGAGCCGCCGCCGCTCGCCGGGAACGGCGAGGCAGTGGATGACGAAAGCCTCGCGCGCCGCGGCGCGGCCCTCGCGTAAAGTGCGCGCGAAATCGCGCCGGAGCCGCATGCG
>DATKXQ010000363.1:0-2004 GCA_035528975.1 bacterium | reverse complement strand
CCGTCCAGCGGCTGGCCCTCGTATTTACGGTAGTGGCCGTCGACGTCGACGACGTCGACGTGGCCGGGGCACTCGGCCTGGAGGTGCGCGGCGGTTTTATCCGGGATGAGGACCGGCTCGCCGGTTTCCACGCGCGTGGCGCCCATGCGGACGCCGCGGTTGAACGTTACGACCTTCATAGCGGCTCGGCGCCCCGGGCCACGATTCCGTCGGTCGCGGGGCGCCCGTTTTATTTTCACAGCGGAGGAGGGCGAGTCAACCGCGCAGGAGTGGTCAATCGCGCCCAAAACGGGGCATACGCGGTCAATCGGCGGAACCGGCGGCCGGAGCGCGTTTTCTTTAGCAAACCGGCCGCGGTTATGTTATATAAGGAGGAAGCGGCCCGGCGGCCGCCGGGCCCCACGTCCCTCGCCGCCCAGAAAGAAGCCTCATGAAGATATTGTTTATCGGAGATATCGTAGCCGGCCCCGGCCGGCGGCTCGTGAAGGAGCGCGCCGCCGCGGTGAAGGAGGAATACGGCGCCTCCCTCGTCATAGCCAACGTCGAAAACGTCGCGGGCGGCGCCGGCGTGACGCCGGATACGGTCCGCCAGGTCCTCGAGGCCGGCGTCGACGTGGCGACCTCCGGGAATCACGTTTTCGCGCACCGTGAGGCCGTCGAGAGGATGGACGAGATGCCGGCGCTCGTCCGGCCGGTCAATTACCCGCCGGGGGTGCCGGGGCGCGGCTGGCTCGTGGTGACGACGCCGGAGGGCGTGAAGGTCGCGGTCGTCAACGCGCTGGGGCGGGTTTTCATGGAGACGGTGGATTGCCCGTTCCGCGCTCTCGACGCCGCGTTGAACGTTCTGGCGGCCCGGGCCGACGTGGTCGTGGTCGATTTTCACGCCGAGGCCACGTCCGAGAAAGAGGCGATGGCCCGCCACCTCGACGGCCGCGTCGCCGCGCTCATCGGCACCCACACGCACGTGCAGACCGCGGACGAGGGCATCCTGCCCGGCGGCACGGCGTACATCACGGACGTGGGTATGACCGGGCCGCTGGGGGGAGTCATAGGCACCGACGCGGCGCCCGTATTGAAGCGGTTCATCACGCGCATGCCGGCGCGCTTCAAGCCGGCGGGGGGAGACGGCATCTTCTCGGCGGTGGTGGTGACGGTCGACGGCGACACCGGCCTGGCTTCCGCCATCGAGAGAATTCAACTTCGCGAGGTCGAGCCGTGACGGCGAAGGACCAGAGCTACGGCGACGTGGAGCGGGTCCGCGAGGCCACGGACATCGCGGCCGTCATAGGCCAGCACGTGGCGCTGACGCCGGCGGGCGAGAACCTCAAGGGCGTGTGCCCCTTCCACTCCGACACCAAACCCTCGCTCACGGTGTCGCCGGCCAAGCAGCTCTACTACTGCTTCGGCTGCGGCGAGGGCGGCAACGTCTTCAACTTCGTGATGAAGATGGAGGGCCTGACGTTCGGCGAGGCCCTGCGGCGGTTGGCCGAGCGCGCCGGCATTACGCTCCGCGCCGCGGGCCGCGCGACGCCGCAGGAGCAGCGCCGCGACCGCCTCGCCGCCGTCGTGGCCGAGGCGGAGCGATTCTTCTACGACAACCTGCGCGCGTCGAACCCGTACGCCGAAGCCGCGCGGAACTACCTGCGCGAGCGGGGCCTGACCGAGGAGACGGCGGACGAGTGGCGGCTGGGCCTCGTGGCCGCCGAGTGGGATTCCTTGCTGAAACACGCGACGCGGGCCGGGTTCGAGCCGCGCGAGCTCGAGGAGGCCGGCCTGGTCGTCACCTCCAAGTCCGGAACCGGCTACTACGACCGATTACGCGGCCGCGTAATCTTCCCCATCTGGAACGCCTCCGGGGCCGTCGTGGCCTTCGGCGGCCGGGTCCTGGGCGACGACGAGCCCAAATACCTCAATTCGTCCACCACGCCGCTGTACAACAAGAGCGCGACGCTCTACGGCCTTTTCCAGAACCGCGCGGCCATCGCCCGGGCGGGCAGTTGCGTC
>DATKXQ010000362.1:0-2469 GCA_035528975.1 bacterium | reverse complement strand
CCACGACCTCGTTATGGCGGTCATCCGCCCCGGCGAGGCCATCGGGATGCCCATATTGGGGTCCTTCGAGACGCTCGCCCACATCGACCGCGGCGACGCGCTCCGCTTCCGGAAAACGGCGTTCACCGCCGACCGCATCGTCATCGGGGCCGCGGGGTACGTCGACCCGGAGGAGTTCGTCGCCATGGCGGAGCAATACTTCGGCGCCGTGCCGGGGCCGCGCGAATCCGCCTCCCCGGACCCCGCCGAGTGGCCTACGCCGCAGCCGGCCCGGACCAAGGATACGGAACAGACCCACCTCTGCGTCGCGGTCCCGGCCCTGCCCTACGGCCACCCGGACCGCTACGTCCTCGCCGCCCTCACCACCATCCTGGGCGGCAGCGCCTCGAGCCGCCTTTTCCAAAAAGTGCGCGAAGAACGCGGCCTGGCGTACTCGGTCTACGCCTACGGCCGGGGTTTCCGCGACGGCGGCGCGCTGGTCGCCTACGCCGGGACCAGCCCGGCCACGGTCGTCGACACTCGCGACATCATATTGGAACAATTCGCCGACCTCGCGACTAATAAAGTGGACGAAGTCGAATTAAAGCGTACCCGCGAGTACTTGAAGGGGACGCTGATGTTGTCGCTGGAGTCCACCGCCGCGCGCATGGGCCGCAACGTCCGGCACGAGGTCTACATGGGAAGACACGTCCCGCTGGAAGAGACCCTCGCCGGCGTGGAGGCGGTAACGGCGGAAGACGTCCTGCGCCTGGCGGCGGAGCTGTTTTCGGAAAAGCCGGCGATTGTGGCCATCGGCCCGAACGCGGACGAGGTGATAACGGTATAGCGTGGAACCGCCTCGACCTTCCCGCCGCGGCCCCCGCCGGGGCCGTTTTGCGACCGGCGCGTCGTCGGTCCCGGGCTACGCGGCCGCGCTCTGCGCCGCCCTCGCGCTCCTGGCGGGAAGGGCCGCGGCCGGCGAGGGCCCGACGCCGCCGGAAGGCGAAGTACGCATAAAAGAAATCCGCACCTTCGGCAACGAGGAAACGTCGCGCGGCGTCATACTCCATTATTGCGAATTCGAGGCCGGGGACGTACTGGCGCAAAAAGAACTCGACCATAAAATCCGCCGGACCGAGCGCAACCTCATCAACACCCAATTCTTCTCCCGCATCCACGTCTTCGACCTGCCCCGCAGCGACCCGCGGGAAGCCGTAATCATGGTGGACGTCGCCGAGGGCACGGACTGGCACCTCTCCGCGGATACCTGGCAAATCCGCCTGAGCAAGGAGAACATCGGCGGCGACGCCGTCACGGTGGGCACGGAGTTCGGCCTGGAAATCCAGAGACTCTTTTACGAGCAGCCCTGGATCTTCGACGCGCCGCTCGTGGCGGGAGCGTCGGCCTTCTACGAGAACGGCCACCTGACCCGCATCGAGGACGACGACGGCTACTACAGCGAACGATTCTCCCACGAGGCCGCCGGTATGGACGCCTCGCTCGTGTACATTATAAATTTCCGCACCACGGTCGGCCTGGCCGCGCTCGGCGAATACGTTAACTACTACGACGCGCGCATTAAAACCGACCCCGACGGCCGCTTCGGCGTCCGGCCCGAGGCGCGCCTCTTCGCGGCGAGGCCGTACGTCGAATGGGACGGCCGCGACAACGACCTCTACCCGACGCGCGGGTTTTTCGTGGGGCTGCGGGGCGAGCTGTCCCCCCCGGCCGTCAGCGACTACGACTACGCGGGCTTCGAGGGCGAGGTGCGCGGCTACGTTTCGCCGTGGGGTCGGTTCGTCCTGGCGGAGCGCATCCGCGGCGGCGTTACGGCCGACGCGACGCCGTACATCCGTCGCATCTCGATACGCGGGGCCGACGGCTTGCGCAACGTGGCGTCCAGTCGTACCATAGGGACGCGGGCCTTCGTCGCGACCACCGAAGTCCGGCGCCGGCTCTTCCGCTCGCCGCTGTTCGACGCCTGGTTCGAGGGCGTCGTCTTCTTCGACGCCGGCCGCGCGTGGGACCCGGGTCAACCGGTGGAATTCGGGGATTTCGACTACGCCTTCGGCCCGGGCCTCCGCCTCCACATGCGCAGCCCGGTATACTTCGACTGGCGCGCGGAACTGAACTTCAACGGCGGCCTCGCTTTCTACGCGACCGCGCGGCGGGCCTTTTAAAATGCGCTCCGCAACGTTACTCGTGGCGTTAACCTTGCCGCTCGCGGCGGCCGCGGCCGAACCGCCCGCCACGTACGACGACGTCGCCTCCCTCGTGGCCCGCGCCGAAGCGGGGGAGTTGCCCGCCGACGAGGCCTTCGCGCTCGTTTCGGCCGCGCCCGAGGCGCCCCTCGCCGGCGCCGCGCTGGGCCGGCTTTACGTCCTCCGCAGCAAGGACGCATCCTTCACGATGCTCAAATATATGGATATCTACCGCGGCTTCACCGCGCTGAACGGATATATACAAAATCACCGCGAAGACCCGCTGCCC
>DATKXQ010000361.1:0-3840 GCA_035528975.1 bacterium | reverse complement strand
TTGTTGACGCGCTCCAGGAGCTCCTTCTCGAGGTCCGCGTTCCAGGGGTCCTCCGCCGGTTGCCCTATCGGCCGGAAGAGCGCCTTCTTCGCCAAAAACGCGCAATGCTCGAAGGTCCCGCCGATGCCGACGCCGACGACGATGGGCGGGCAGGGGTTCGGGCCGGCCTCGCGCACCGCCTCGACGACGAAGTCGATGATGCCGTCGCGGCCGTCCGCCGGCTTCATCATCTTGATGCGGCTCATGTTCTCGGAGCCGCCGCCCTTGGGCGCCAGGTGGATGACGAGCTTGTCGCTCTCCGTCGGGATAATATGGATGATGGCCGGCGTGTTGTCGCCGGTGTTCTTGCCGGCGACCGGATGCACGACGATGGATTTGCGCAGGTAGCCGTCGGTGTAGCCGCGGCGCGTGCCCTCGTCGACGGCGTCGCGCAGGGACCCGCCGGTTACGTGCACGTCGTTGCCGAGCTCGACGATGAAGACGGCGAAGCCGCAGTCCTGGCAGAGCGGATATTCGCCCTTGGCGGCGATTTCGGCGTTCTCGATAAGCGAGGCCAGGATCTGTTTGCCGACCGGCGACTCCTCCTTTTTCTCGTAATCCTTGAGGGTTTGCACCGCGTCGGCCGGGAGGTTGTACCCGGCGTCGATGCACAGGTCCTTGACTTTTTCGGCGATCTCGTCAACGGTTATCTCGCGCATATCTTCCCCTTGGGCACGCCCCGGTCCGCCGCTCCCGGCGCCGGCCGAGGTTCATTTTTATACGACGTTTTACGTGACGTAGTCTAAAACGACGACCTTGGCCTCGGCCAGGTCCTCGCGCGAAATGTCGATCTCGGCCGCGCCGGCCCGTACGACGTTGTCCTTCCCGGCGACGAAGTCCTCGACGCCGGCGAGCGAGAACCCGCACGCGGCGGTCTTGTAATGCATGGGTATTACGACCCTGGCCTGGAGTTGCTCCGCTACCTTCGTCGCCGCGGCGGCGTCGATGGTGAAGAATCCGCCGACGGGGATGAGCGCCACGTCCACCGGCCCGATGGCGGCGAGCTGCTCGTCCGTGAGCACGTGGCCCAGGTCCCCCAAGAAAGCCACTTTGACGCCGTCGGCCTCGAACGTGAATACGGTATTCTCGCCGCGCTCGCTGCCGCCGCTCCCGTCGTGGAACGTGGGCGTCCCGACGAACTTCATCCCCGCGGCCTCGTGTTCGCCCGGGCCGCGGATGACCGCGGGGTCGCCCTTCAGGCCGCCGGCGCCGGCGTGGTCGTCGTGGTCGTGCGACTGTAATACCACGTCGCAGGCGTCGGCGATGGGCCCGTAGGCGATGGCGCCGTCGTACGACCCCGGTATATACGGGTCGGTGCAGATATGAACGCCGCCCGCGGTGGTGATGCCGAAAGCCGAGTGTCCGTACCATTTAAATTTCATACCGCACCTCCAGCTTACAATCCTCCTGCGGCTGATAAAACTATACCCTGCGATTCCATACTAACAATTCCGGGGGCCGGCCGCAAGTTCGTACGTCGGCCGACGGCCCGCGTCTCAACGCACTCGTACGGATTTCTCGATCGCCTCGAAGCAAGGCCGCACCGTCTCGTACTGGCCCACGTAAGCCGCGAAAGTGATGATATAGTATCTCTCGGTCCCGGCGACGACGAGGGTCCGCACGCGCGCGTACTCGCTCCCCCGCCTCTCGCGGTACTCGAACGCGCGCCCCGGCCGGCCGTCCACGTCGACGGCCGACGTCGCTACGTCGCCCGCGGCCGCGGCCTTACGCTCGAACGAAGACGCGACCACGTCGAGCGGCGCCGCGGACCACGCCCCCACGACGCTGAACCCCGCGCCGATGGTATCTTTCTTGCCCGGCGCGTTCGCCCGCAGGATAAGCGGTTCGACCCCCTCGCCCGCCACGGCCTCCCAATCGCCCGGGTACTCCAGCTGAATTCCCCAATCCCTGCTCTCGAAGGGAACGGCTTTCGGCGCCCCGGGCGCCTCGCCGCCGCAGCTCGCAAGCAGGAACGCGGCGGCCCCGCAGCCGAGAATCGCTCTCTTACTCACCGTCGGGCGACGCGAGTCGCTGTAGACGCTCCTCGAATACGTCGCGGCCGGCCGAGCCGTAGATGTGGCCCCGCACGATGCCGTTTTCGTCTATGAAGTACGTCTGCGGAATGCCCCCGGCGACGCGGAGGTACTCTTCCGCGGCCTCGCCGTCGTCGAGCAGCACCACGTAGTTTATCTCCAACTCCTCGGCGAAGCCGGCCACGTCCTCTCCCGGCTCGTCCACCGAGATGCTGAGCACGACGACCTCGCCGTCGTGGTCGCGGGCGAACTCTATGATGTCCGGGATCTCGTCCCGGCAGGGCGGGCACCACGTCGCCCAAATATTCAACACGACGGGCTTCCCCCTGAAATCGGCGAGGGAGTACTCCGCGCCGTAGATGTCGGTCAGCGTGAAATCGGGCGCCGCCTCTCCCGGCTTCACCGTCATGTACTCTATCTCCGCTTCGGCGGCGCGGGCTTCCGCCCGGGCGATGAGGTCTTCGAAGGCCGGGTTATCGCGCAGCGAGGCCAGGTCGTCGTCCGTCGGCGCCTCCCGGACGAACAGCGGGTCGGCGTCGAGCGCGCCCCTCAGGCAATCGAGCGCCTTTCCGCCGTCGCCGAGGCGGGCGTAGGAACAGGCCAGGTTGTAGAAGACGTCCGGATACTCGAGCCGGTCCCACGGGTCGACCCTGGCGAGGCCCGCTTCGTAGGCCGCGGCCGCGCCCTCGTAGTCGGGCTCGTCGCCGCCGCATAGGATGTCGCCCCTGTCGAAACAATAATCGGCCTCGCGCACCGGCTCGGCCCCGGCCGCGAGAAGTTCGTCGAGCGTCGCGAGCGCCTCGTCGTCCCGCCCCAGCTCACGCAACAAACGGGATCTGTAGTACAGCCAGTCCGCGTCGCCGGCGTGCTCCGCGAGCCAGCCGTCGGCCACCGCCAACGCCTCGTCGAACCGCTCCTCGCGCACGTACCGGCCGGCCCGGTATTTGGCCCACAACTCGTCGTCCGCGAAACGTTCCGCCGCCGCGGCTAACAGCGCGTCGGCGCGTTCGTCGTCTCCCGCCCGGGAGGCGCTTTCCGCGGCCGTGAGAATTTCCTCGAGCGGGGCCGACGCCGGGTCTATATCCTCGGCGGCCAACGCCGCGGCACCGCACAAGGCGAATATGACGCTTACTACGATTGTTTTCCGCATAAGGACCTTCCTTTTTCGCAAACATAACACAACGGCGCCCGGGCCGCAAGGCCGACGAAGAACCCCCGCCGACCGGTTTTCGCTTGACCGACGAGGGAGGAGAATCGATACTCCATAAGGTACGGTTCGGTAGAAGTCTTCCCGACAAGGGGCCCGATGAAAGCGACAGTTACGCTCTTTATGATTACCGCGACGTCGGCCGCCGCGGCCGTAAGCGTGAGCGTATACGGCGGCGTCGCGGCCCCCGTCGGCGGCATGGCCGGAACCGACTACGGCTACTTCCACTGGCTCATCGCCGACAACCCGGCCGGCGAACACGACCTCGTCGACATCCGCGGTTTAACGCTGGCCGGGACCGGCGCCGCGGCGTGCCCCGTCGCCGGCGTACGGGCGACGGCGGGCGTCGCGCCGTGGCTGGACGCCGAGGTGTGCGCTTTCCGCCACTTCACCCGGGCCAACGATTCCGCGCCGAAGAGCGCCATACAAAACCCGGAAACCAAAATAGCCGGCGTAACGGCCGGGGCGGATTTCGTGCGGCCGTTGGGGCCGTTCCGGGCCACGGCCGGCGCCGGCGCGGGCCTTTACTTCACGGAAGTGTCGCTGTACGCCAGCGGCGAG
>DATKXQ010000360.1:0-2437 GCA_035528975.1 bacterium | reverse complement strand
CGAAGGAGAAGGGTATAGATTTGCCGAGTATCGGATAATAAAGATTAAGAGGGAGCGGCCTTAGCGGCACGCGACGTCGCGGTCCGCGTCGGTTACGAGCCAGTTGGCGGCTCGCACTTGTTCCGGCGAGGGGCGGGTAATTTCGTATAACAGGAACGGCGCGCCGCCGGCGAGGGGGAGATAGCCGGCCCGAAGGAGCGGCGCGCGGTAACCGGTTCCGAGGTAGGGAAAGGTGACGTGCGCGGCGCCTCCCTCGCGCGCGTGGGCCGCGACGGCGGCCAGAAGGCTGCCGACGGTGGCCGGCGCGTCCTCCGCGGCGATAAGGTCCCTAATCCACATCCCGCGAGGCGTCCGTTCCGCAACGACGTAACCGTCCGCCCCTCCCGCGGGCGCGATCCACGCCGCCGTCCGGCCGCCCAGGGGAAACCGCCACGCGAGGAACGTCGCTCCCCGGACGCCGACGAATTTCCACCGCCTCCGAGCTTTTCCCCCCACCACGTCGATCCGGCCATCGTACGCCGTTAAGCGCTCCGCGGGCCGAAACCCGCGGGCCGGCGCGAGGGCGGAGGCGAGGCCGGAGAGGGCCGCGGCGGGGAGGCGGCGCCAGGGGGAGCCGGCGGCCGCGAGCGGCTTTACCCACCGCCGCAGGCGCCCCACGAACGCGTGCCCCGTTTTCTTGTACAACTCGTAGACGGCGGCGGTGGGGAAGCTGACAGCGAACGGCCCGCCGTGGTCCCGCATCCATTCGGCGGCGAGGGTCTTCAGTTCGGCCATTATCCCGCGGCGCCGGTAGGCGGGGTCGGTCACGGCGTCGCCCGCCTGGTAAATCGTAACTTGTTCGCCGCCGACCGAGAACGCCGCCGGGTGCAAGCCGACGAAACCTACCAGTCGGTCTCCGTCCCGCGCGGCGAAAGCGACGACGGCCCCCGCCGGGTTGCCGAAGTATTTCCGGCGCCACTCCTCCGGGGAGGCCGGGCCGCCGAAGACGCGTTCGAACAGGGCGCGGGCCGCGAGGACCTCCGCTTCCGAGGCGCGTTCGAATTTTATATCCGCGATCATAACGGTCGGCCCCCGCCGGGCTTATGGGCGTTTGACCATATCGTACAGGCCGGACAGTCGGAGCAGAAAGAGGGCCCACGGCTCGCCGCCCTTGGGCGCGACGCGGGCGATCCGGAACGGGCCCGCCCTCGGCCGTACCGGCCCGCCGACCATCGTCACGGCGCCCGCAAACCCGGCTCGGCGGAGGATGGCGATCGCTTCGTCGTCGTGGTCGCCGTTGGGGAACGCGAACAGCCGGGGCCGTTCGCCGATCTCCCGCTCGATGTGCGCGGCGCAGCTCTCGGCGTCGGCCCGGGTCTCCTCCGCCGTCATCGACGTATATATGCGGTGCGTTTGGGAATGGGCCCCGATCGTCCACCCGCAGCCGTGGAGGGTGCGGACTTCCTCCCAACTCATATACAAACCCTCCGGAACGCCGTTCGCGACGCCGAGTTGGGTTGCGATGTCTTCGACGATCGCATCGCGGCGCGGCGAGCGTTTAAGCGCAACCGTCAACGCGGCCTGCGCCGAATCCGCCGCCTCTTCGTTCGCGAGGTAGTAAGTCCCGCCGGCCGCGCGGAACGTTTTGCCGATGGATTCCGACAACGCGTGGGCGAGGCGGTCCCACCACTGCCACGCGCCTCCCGATGCCACCTCCGTCGTGACGAACGCCGTCGCGGTTACCCCCAGCTCGCGCAAAATCGGGAAGGCGACGCGGTAGATATCGCCGTACCCGTCGTCGAAGCTCACGGCGAAGGCCGGCCCCGCGCCGTCCGCGTCCGCAACCAATTCCGCGAGCGTCGTCGCCCGCCGCGTTCGCGAGAGGTACGCGATCTGCCTCGTGAACTCGGCGGCGGTTACGTAACGCTGGGTGCGGTCGACCGCGCGTTCGCCCCGGCCGAGAACGCGGTGGTAGGCGACAACTACCGGCCGGCGGCCCGCGCCGGTCAGGGCTTTCCACGCCCAGTTGCCGCCGCCGTACGCGAGGATTGCCGTCGCGGCCGTTTTAAGGAAGGCCATGGGATTCCACCCTGCTTGAGGGCCTACGCCGCCTTCCGTTACGCGCCGAGCGTGGGGCTACGGCTCTCCGAGGCGGCGCAGGTTGTTTTTCGCCGGGTATGTTAATATATTTCAATGTGACTGTAAAGTGATATAATCTCGAAGAGGGTGCCCCCCGGCCCGCGAGGCGGGGAGAGGGTTCGCGCGAGGGCCGCGGGGAGGGTTAATATGAAAAAATGCGGCCGGGACCGACTCGCCGGGCCGGCGCCGGCTCCTAAAAATCCGCCCGGTGGCGTAAGAGAAGGGCGTGGATTTGCCGAGCGGGGGCTTTTAACTCCAAGTCCAGCGTTAGCGGAGGAGGATTATGAGATCGGAAATAGCGTTCGCGACGTTAATCGCC
>DATKXQ010000359.1:0-4747 GCA_035528975.1 bacterium | reverse complement strand
CGTGCGTGTCAAATTCCCTATGCCGTCTGCGCGAAGGCGAGTACCTCGCCGACGCCGCCAAACGAGTTAAAACGTTTACTATCGCTTTATGCGAAATTAAAGCCGCGCTCCCGCAGAAACGCCGCCGCCTCGTCGAAGGTGGGGATGCCGGCGCGGCCGCCGAGCCGCCGGCACTTCATCGCCGCGACGGCGGAGGCGAAAGTCATGCAGGTCTTGAAGTCCCAGCCCTTGAGGATGCCGACGTCCAGCGCGCCGTGGAAGACGTCGCCGGCGCCGGTGGTGTCGACGACCGGCTCGACGGGGAAGGGCGGCACCTCGAAGAACTCCTCGCCGTCCAGGCCGACTGCCCCCTCTTCGCCGAGGGTAACGCCGGCGTAGGAAGGGCCCATCTCGGTGAGGGCCCGGCACGCCGCCTCCCAGTCGCGGTGGCCGAACATCTTATCGGCGAAGACGCGGCTCGTGACGGCCACGTCCGTGCGCGCCAGCAGCTCGAGCGTACCATCCTTGACGGAGCCGGCGTCGTAGACGACGATGCCGCCGGCGGCGCGGCACTCGTCGGCGAAGCAGATCGCCGCGTCCATGTCGTAGCCGTCGACGTGCAGAATTTTCCCCTTCCGCGCCAGCTCGTGGCGCATCCGGTCGCAGAGCGCCTCCGCCAGCTCGCCCCGGCCGGAAACGGCCGTGCGCTTCCCAGACTTTTTATCGACTAAGATTAACGATATCTGCGACTGCGTATGGGGATGGACGACCTCGCCGCGGAGGTTGACGCCCTCGCGGCGGAACTCGTCGATGACGAACTCGCCGGCGAAGTCGTCGCCCACCTGGCCGGCGAACGCGGCCGCCAGGCCCATCCGCGCGACGACGGTGAGCGCGGTCCCGACGGGGCCGCCGCCCTGGCGGTCCATCTCCCGCGCGTGGACCTTCTCGTCGAGCGCCGGCAGCCGCTCCACGACGGCCAGCACGTCCATCGCGGCGCAGCCCATGCCGACGACGTCGAAATCCTTGCCGCGCGGCGGCTTCCACGGCAGCTTCATCGTTTCCCGCCGCCCCCGCCTTCGCGGGCGGCCGGCCGCGTCGCGCATTCCGCGGCCGAAATCGGCGCGGCCGCATCGGCCGCCGTCTGCCCGACATTCAATCCCGATTTATTTAGCAGGCCGCCCATAATCACGCCCGGGGGATTATAATAGAAGGCGGGGGCCGTAGCAAGGACGGAATGGGCGTTAATTTGCCTTTGACACCCCGCCGCCGCGGTGGTACAATAGTAAGGATAGACGCGCGAAGAAAAGCGCGCGAAAGGCGGAAAAAAATGTCTTTTATAAAGAGAACGACGTCGTACGTCGCGGCCGCGTCGCTCGTCGTCGCCGGCCTTATGCTGGCGGGCGCGCCCGCCGCCCGGGCCGAGACCGGCCCCCCGCAACCGTACGAGGAACCCGACGAAGGCATCGGCGCACCCATCTTCGGCCTCATCGCCATCGCCGGCATCGCGACCGTCGCGATATGGCAGGGCATCAACGACGCCAAGAAAAAGAAAAAAACCGAGGAGCAGAAGGAAGAAGAAACCGAGGAGATAGAGGAGTACGAGGAGTACTTCGAATTCGAACCGGAAGAGCCGGACGAGAGCGAAACGCGCACCGCCGACGAAGCGGAAGACGCCGCCGAAGTTGCGACGGCCGACGCCGTAAAAGCTGAATGACGAACCGCCGTACGAGGAGATACGTCGTCGGAGCCGCCGCGCTGGCGGCGGCTTTGCTATGGAGTTGCGCCTCGAGCCCGAGCGAGCCCGAGGTGAGAAAGCGCACGTCATACTTCGAAGTCGTCGGCGTGTTCAAAGCTCCCGGCAAGGGCCTCGCCGACATGACGTACGCCCAGGGCAACATCTGGCTCGCGGACGAAGACGGCGCCGGCCTCATCTACCGGATCGACCCGGCGAACGGCAAAGTGCTCTCGTCGGCGTCGACGGCCTACGGCCCCCCCTCCGCGGTGTGCACGGACGGGACGTACCTCTACGCGGCCGACGGCCCCGCCGGCGACGTCCATCGTTACGCCCTCACGCCCCGCCTCGAGGAGTTGGCCGGCTTCCCCACGGGCCTGGCGGACATCCGCGGCATGTATTTCTACGCCGGGACTTTCTTCGTCTACGACGCCGCGACGCGCGGCATCTACGAGTTCGACACGGCGTGGACCCCCGGGGAATCGTGGCGCGCGGGCGCCGGCGACGAGACTATCCGCGGGTTCGAGAGGGCGGACGGCCGCGTCTGGTCCGCGGATTGGCGGAACGGGTGGCTCAACCGCCACCGCAAAGCGAACTTCGACGTCGACCGCAAATTCTGCACGCCGGGTTGGCATCCCGCCGGCCTGGCCTGGGACGGCGCCTACCTCTTCCTCGGCGACACGGGCGCCAGGCGCGTTTACAAGCTCGATATCTCGACGGCGCCTTAACCCCTTGGGAAATTACGTGCGGCCGGGCGAGCGCCCGGCTTTTTTATTGGCCGGCCCCTCGAAGCGATATGTCAATGCCGGGCCGCCGCGCACCGGGGACGCCGGTAAAGAAACGAGCCGAGCTCCGTCGCCGCGCACTCGGCACATAAAAAAAGAACGGCCTTTGCGGCCGTTCCCCTTGCGCGCTTAGACGGAAATGGCTAATTCGTATTTTTCGGGTGTTCCTTGACCGCGTAGGCCACGAGTTCGTGCACCTCGTTGCGCCAGTCGACGAGCTCCGGCGGCTCGGACCCCTTGTACTCTTTATAATTATTTACGTACTTCACGAGGCCTACGTCTTCGGCGTAATACGCGCGCCACTCCTCGGGCTTGGACTCGCTCTCGTTGTCGAACGCGAGCTCGCGGCATGGCCACTCCCCGGCCGGGACCTTGACGCTGACGTCGCGCACGTACTCCAGCGGCTTATCGTAGACCAAACCCGTTTGGGTCCAAACGCCGACGTCCATTTTGTCTTGCACAAGGTAAGCCCACATCGTCCGTTCGATGTAGCATATAACGTCGTCTTCATCTACTTTGCGGCAGGCCGCGTATATATAACTCGGCGCGCCCTCCTTCGTAACCGTAATTACGTACGCTAACGGGAACCCCTTGTACACCTGCTCCGTCGTCTTTATCTCGTATACGAGCTTGTACTCTTCCCGCGGGTTGTATTTGCTATCCACGGTTACCCGGTACTCCCACTTATTACCGACGTCCGTCGGCATGTAGTGGCAATATGGCGGCTCCTCCAGAGGGGGGATGGGCCCATCGTCGCAGCTAATAATAGCTATCAATAGGAAAACGGAAGCTACGGTATATATCGCTTTTTTATTCGACATTGTTTTCGACCTCCGTTTTAAGTAGCGCCGCTATTTTAGATAACCTCTCGTTATTTGTCAACATTTATTTCCTCCGGCGCGCGCCGTCTTCGGCCGGGGTCCTAAAATGCGGCCCGCTTTTTTGTTGACAAAAATGGTTTTTCTATTAGAATGTGATATAATTAATATGGAATGAAGGAAGCTAACCGGCCGTCACATAGGAGGGCCACCTATGAAACGCCACGTATCGTTAGTGATGCTTTTGACCATAGTCGCGGTCGCCGCGGCCTCGGCAGGTTGGATTTACGTGCGGTATTGGGGAAAGTACGGTATCGGCGACGGCGATTTCTCCAATCCCTCCGGCGTCGCGGTAGCGCCCAACAAGGGCGGTGACGTCTACGTGGTCGACCAGAGAAACAACCGCATCCAGTATTTCACGTATAACGGTACTTTCCTCGGAAAATGGGGCGTTTACGGCTCGGGAAACGGCCAATTCAACTACCCGATATCGGTGGTGGTGTCCGACGAATTAGTATACGTTTCGGACCGGGGCAACCACCGCGTCCAGTATTTCACGCCGGCGGGGTCCTTCCAAGGACAATGGGGCACGGAGGGCACCGGCAACGGCCAATTCAAAAACCCGTGGGGCGTAGCGGTAGCGCCGAACGGGACGGTATACGTCGCCGATTCCTCCAACGACCGGGTCCAATACTTTACGTCGGTAGGGTCATTCCTCGGCACATGGGGCAGCACCGGTTCCGGCGACGGCCAATTCCACGACCCCAGAGGCATCACCGTCGCTTCCGGGGACAACGTATACGTCACCGACGTCGGCAATAACCGGGTCCAATACTTTACGTCGACCGGTTCCTTCCTCGGAAAATGGGGCGCCGCGGGCACCGCCGAAGGTAGGTTCAATTTGCCCTCGGGTATCGCCTTTTCGGAGGAAGCAGGGCCCTATGAGAAGTTGATATTCGTGGCCGATACCGGAAACGACCGCGTCCAGTATTTCAACACCAACGGCTCGTTTATCGAAACGTGGGGCGAATCCGGCTCGAGCGCCGGCTCTTTCAACTACCCCCTCGACCTCGCCGTCGCCCCTAAAAAAGTTGTGCACCCCCAGGGCGGGGCCGTATACGTCGCGGACACGAGGAACAACCGCATCCAGGTATTCGATTGGACCGACCCCAGCGTCGAGCCGTCGTCGTTCGGTAAAGTAAAAGCGCTCTTCCGTTAACGCATAAACGAGGGGAAAACCGCCCGGCCGAGGCGGTTTTTTCTTCCGCGGCCGTGGGCTGCAAGGCCCCAGGGTCGCCCGAAAAAATATTGATAATCGGCCTTGCCTATGGTAGTTTAACGCACCGTGCGAAAAACCGGAATTAATATCACGATTTCACTCGCGTTCATATCCGTACTCGCCGCGGCCGCCGGCGCCGCCACCGAGTACGATT
>DATKXQ010000358.1:0-22014 GCA_035528975.1 bacterium | reverse complement strand
ATAACGGACAGCGCCGCCGATTCGCCGAGGCGGTCGGCCAGGAGCGCCATGCCGAGAAGCGATTTCAGCTCCCCCCGGTCCTGCTCGGCGCCGCGCCGCGGAGGAACGACGGCGAGGCCCACGTCGGCGTCGTCCGCCGCGAGGACGGCCGACTTCGCGACGTCGCCGAATATCGCGTGGGACCGCGCCCGGGTCTCGGCGTACCCCTCGCCCAAACGGTACGCCCCGGGCCGCGCGATGCCTTCCGCCGTCGGGTCCAACGCGAACGTCCGCCTGAACTCCGCGACGTAAATATCCTCCAGGCACAAATCCCGCCGGTACGAAGCCGGGAGGCCGGCGGCGTAAAGCGGGAACGACCTCGGCTCGTACCCCCGGACGCCCAGGAGGGAGAGCACGAAGTCCTCCGTGTCGCCGGCCGGGACGGGACGCAGACAAGTGGGCCGCGAGTCCCCCGCGCCCGCCGTCGCGAACGCCGCGCTTCGGCACAACAGCGGGTCGACGACGACGGCGTCCGCGAGCAGCACCCGGGCGGCCGCGCTGTCACCCTGCGACGCCAGTAGAAGGGCGTAGTTCACCTGGTGGTTTCCGCCCAGCAAACCCGCGGGGTCGGCCGCGACGGCGCGCGCCAGATAATCGCCGGCCCCCCGGGTATCGCCCAGGGCCCAGGACAGGAGGCCGAGTTTCTCCCAATACGCCGCGTTGCCCCGGGACCGCGCGGCCGCGGCGCGGTAGGAGGCGAAAGCCTCCCGCAGGTCGCCGCGCGGATTTTCGAGCCGGCAGCGGCCGAGGCCGGCGCGAGGGGCCGGGTCCCACGGCGCCCATAGCGCCGCCCTCTCGAAAGCGCGCGCCGCGGCGTCGAAATCCCCCTCCTCTACGAGCCGCTCGCCGCGCGCCACGTCCTGGCGGGAAGCGACCGCCAACAGCCCCAGGGCCGCAGCCGTCGTCACCATTACGACGAAAGCGACCGTGAGCCACGCCGGCGCCGCGGCCGCCAGGCCGCGGCGGCGCACGCCCCCCTCGAACATCGCCAACCCCACGAAGATTATCACGGGTAGGGGCGAAAGCGTCGCCAGCCCCAGCGCCACCGCCAGTATCGCGCCGGCGCCCGCCACGCTCGCGCTCACCATGCCGAAGAAGAACCGGTCGCGCTCCATCCGGACGAGGTTGGCGCCGGCCCAGGCCGCGGTCTGGATGACTATGAAAAGCGCGACCAGGCCCAGCAGGCCCATCGTCCCCGCGACCTCCAGGAAGATGCTGGGGCTATGCCCGGCCAGGAAACCGGGGACCGTTACCAGCTCGTCGGGCGTCATCGTGCCCGCCTGGGCGGCCCAGGCCAGGTTCGAGCCGAGGCCCACGCCCGTGAGGACGTGGTCCCGCAGGGCGCCGAACGCCACTTTGAACGTCAAGAGCGGCGTGGTATACGCCAGGGGATTCAGGAAGCGAGAAGCGCCGCCGGGCAGAACCAGCACCACCAGCAGAAGGACCACCACGAACGCCAACACGGCGCCCGACGCCAGCAGTTTGAGGTTCATCCGGCGCTCGCGCCCCCCAAAAGCGAACGCGAACCACAACACGACCAAGAGCCCCAACACGGCCGATTTGGAAAGCGTCACGGCCGGAACCGCGACCGAGAACGCTATCTGCACCCACAGCAGCCAGCGGGGCGCCGCCGGCCGGGCGGATTTGACGTTTATAAGCAAAAGGGGCAACGCGGCGACGAAATAGGTGCTGAGGGCGTTCCTCGAAACGCCCATCGTCCAGAACAGGTTCTCCGGCGGTATATTGAGCGGTATCCAGCGCCCCATCATCGCGAGCTTGGCCGCCAACGCGACCTCGCACGCGACCTCCGTCACCAGCACGGCCCAGACGACCGCGGCCGGTAAGGCCAGGACGTCCGCGGTCTCGAGCTCGCGCGCGAGAATAGTGAAAACGAGGAAGCCGTTGGCGAGGAAGAACACCGCGCGGAAGCTGCCGCCCCAGTCCTGAGACCAGAGAAGGCTGACGAACGCGGCGGCGATAAAGATGATTAACGCCGCGCCGACGTAAGACAGGCGCGGTTTACCGCCCGGGAGCGAAGCCGTCTGAAAAAAGAAGACGACGGCGGTAAAACCGAAGAATATGCCGTACCCGCCGGCCCCGAGATTGAAAAGCAGGCCGTTTAGAGCCGCGAGGACCAGGAGCGAGAAAAAACCCCACGGCATCAGCTCACGGCCGCTGAGCCACAGAAACGCGCCCGCGCCGACAACCAGGGCAAAAAGGCAGAGGTAGAGTAACGGCCAATGGGGCAGCGTCGTGAAAGAATGGGCGAGGGGGAAAGCCGCCGTAGCGCGGCCGGCGACGGAGGCCGCGGTTACCGAACCGGCGACAAAAAAAGCCGCCTCCCGCGGCCTCAATATGCCGGGGGGGACGAAGTTCTTGGTCGTAGCCCAGTTCCGGATGACGACGAAAATCAGGACCGCGGCTACGATCACCGCGGCCCAACCGTAGAAACCTAATATTCGATTCGGCCCGGGGGCCGTAAAATCCAACACCAAAACGATCAGAGAGAAAAGTACCGCGAACAGTATCGCGAGCGGCCGCTTAAACACGCCCCTCCTCGCTTCCGCGTCCCAGGCCCGCGCCCAAACGGAAACCCCTCAGGCCCGGACCCGAGCTCGTTGTAAGCGGTAATTTACTGCGGCCAGCGTAATGCCGAGCACCAGCGAGACGAACACAACAATAAATACGATGCTCCCGGGCCCCGGCCCCTCGGGTTTCGTCGGCTTTAGCGGGGGTACGACGACCTTCGTGGGTTGAGAGAAAATCTCGCTGCGCGTCTTCACGTACGTGTCGATGTAAACCTGTTGGAAGAGGGCCAGACTGGACATGGCGTACGGGTTTTCCTCGTACGGGATCGAGCGGCTGTGGAGCGAGAATATCTGGGCGCCGCCGGTGTACCCGGTCAACTCGTCGGGGGGATACACGGCCAGGCCCGGCGCCAAGACGGACGGCTCGACGGCCCCCGGCTCGGAGGTCAGGCCCTGCATAACTTTTTCGAGGTCCGCGAGGTAACTCTCGTAAACTTCGTACGTCTTGTCGAAAACCTCTTTATCGGTCTCTTCCAATAATTGGCCCAGATTGGTGGCGAGCGCGTAGCAATCCTCGGGCGTATCGGCCTTGACGTCAACTTTCAATTCCCGCGTCAGGCCCTTGGTCGGCGTCATCACGAGCTCGGCCTCGATCATATCCTCGAGCTCGAACACGTCGTACTTCCTGTTGAGGCGGGCCGAGAGCTTGTCCAGGAACCAATGGGAAAGGCACTCTTCTTCTATAACCATTGGGCTATGGACCCAGTGGTCGCCGACGATTCCCAAGGATATGACGAAATCCGCCCTGTACTCTCGCGGCTTGGCGAGGCCGTAGACCAACCCCAAGACCAAACCCAGGAGCAGCGTCACGCCCAAGATCCAGGCCTGGCTGCGCACTATCCGCCAGAAATCGGAAAAAGTTAGGCTGTTATCTTCGGTCAAACGACTTACCTCTGACGGCGGAACGCGCGGCGGCTCGGGCCGGGGAGGTTCAGGCGGGGGGGTCGTCTCCCGCGGCGGAGGCGCCGGCGCCGGTTCTACCAAGGGTTCCTTTTTTTTTTCGGCGGGTTCCGGCATACGGGCTCTCAGCGGTCGGCCCTCGTCCGAGAACCGGTCGAAGAAAAACGCGACAATTATCCCCAGTATGAAGGAGATCCCGAAAGCCAATAGGACCATCCGCGTCCGGTGGGGCCCCGACGGCGTCACGGGCGTTACGGGGTCGACCGTGATGCGCGTTGGGTTGGTATATATTTCCATTAAAAGCTTCTGGCGCAGGTTCAAAGCCGATTCCTCGAGATGCAGGATATAGCTTTCCTTTTCTTCCACGTAGCTTGCGAGGTAAGACATCTCGACTTGATCGATGCGCCCCGAGCTAACCAGGCGCGAAATTCCCTCGTAACCGCTTTCGATTTCCCTCTCGATCTTGGCGATATCCGCCTCGATTTTTCGCAAATAATCGTAGTTTATGTCCCAGGAGGCTTTATAGATTTTGTCGTGTTCGGCGACCGCCTCTTCCATAATGGCTCGGGCCAACTTCGCGCTTTTCTCGGGGTCGTCGGAACGGACGGTAACTTTTATCCCCCGCGTGATAGACCGCTCCCGGGTCTCGGCGAAAATCGATTCGACGTCCACCATGTTCGCCAAAGCCGCGGGCTTTTCCTTCAGACCCAGTTTCTTGCCGACCCCGGCCAGGAACGATTGGCCGCCCATACGGTCGACGAACGTGGGAGAAGCCTCGAGGGGGTACTCCATCACGCGGCCGACCTCGAGCGTCCCCTCGGCCTGATACGTATTCTTCAGCGTCAGCGAGAATACTACCGCGGCCACCGTAACGACGAGCGGAACGCCGACCACGATTTTCCACTGCCGCCGCAACGTCCGGAGGATATCGGGAACCGTGAAATCTGGGTTGTCGTTACTCATATCATCTACCGATTTGACGGGCGCGGAGCGCCGGGCCGAAAGAATGATATTATTAAATCCAAGCTACCATAGCACCTTGCCGGTGTCAATAATATTTTAAAGAGAGAAGGCCGCCCGAAGGCGGCCTTACATATCGCGCCGATTTCTTCTTACGCACCCGCCGAGAAGAACACGAACGGGTATACGACGGTGACGGCGCCCGCGTCGATGGGCGGGAAGCGCCACGTCATAATGCGGGCGCAAACTTCGCTTTCCATCCCGGGATTGCCCATACTGGACGATACGACCGAACACGCCGTAACGGCGCCCGAAGCCGCGATCGTAAAGCGGATGACGATTTTACCTTCCATGCTCGGGTTCGTTTTCAGGTACTTCTTGTATATGTATTCGATGCCGGCCTTGCGCTGGTTAACGATGCGGGCGATAACCGCGCTCGAGCGGAGGCTGTTCGTAGCCGCGGCGCCCGTTATGCCGGGGGGGCTGACTCTGACGCGGCCCTTACGCACCTGGGTCCGGCCGACTTTCTTCGTCGTACCGGCCAAAATCCCCAGGCCCGTACCGCCGCCGCCGCCCAACCCCAGGCCGGGGCCGCCGGGGCCGAAGCCGCCGCCCGTCCCGCGGCCTACCGTACCCGAGCCGCCGGTTTTAAGGCCGGCTATGTTGCCGGCTATGATGTCCAGGTCGCCGCCGGCGCCCATGAGGTCGGCGACGCTGCCGGTCGACCCCATGGAGGTAATCAGGCCCACGACGCCGACGGAAGCGTAGTCCTCGCCGCCCTGGCCGCCGCCGCCGCCGCCCCCGCCGCTTTCGGTCCCGGCGCCCGAAGCGGATATTATATCCTCGGGTTCGACGAGCGGCTCGAGCGGCACCTCGATCGGCTTGTCGACCACCAATTTGGCGACGCGGCTCAAGACTTCGGCCGGCCTCACTTCTTCCGGCTCGGGAACTTCGACGAAACTCACGGTCGTGATTATCAGGATGCTTATCAAAAACATCGAAGCCAGCGTCTTCAAGTAGTTCCGGTCGTCGACCCGAGACAGGTCGCGCCGGAACTCCTTGCGCCACGCCGGTACGACGGGGCTCTCGCGCCTTTCGCCGCCGCGGTCGATCTCTTCCAGCTCCTCGAGCTCTTTCTCTAAGCGCGCCTCCTCGACTTGTTCCCGGATTTGCTTCAGGAAGTACGGGCTTAAAAACGAAACCTCGCCGGCCCGGGCCCAACGCCTCTCGCTTTCCAGCCAAATGAAATCCATGGCGTTGAACCGGCGTTCGTTGATAAGCCGCACGACTTCGTCCAAGTCCATGGGACCTATGGTATCCGAACCGACACGCACGTGGTAGCTCGAGCCGTCGGCGCCCGGCGTCTTCGCCAAGAAGTCGACGTCGCCGGCCCGCACCCATTGTCCCTCGTCGGGCGCCCATACGTAGTCATCGCCCGCTAATCGGCCGTCCCGCGCCCAGCGGGCAACCTCTTCCTGCGTGAGCGGCCCGTAGTTCTTGCCGTCAACGTGTATATATAGGTTTCCGGCCATATCCTTTAGTGGCCCAGCCCGTTATGGGCTACTCGCTGCCACCTCGCTTTTCAACTTACGCGGGCCGTCGGGCAACGGCCCAACACGTTAAACGCGCGCCGCTGCCCGACGCGTAGTCTACACTTCCGAAGCCACGAAGACGAAGGGGTAAACCACCGTTACGTTACCCGTCAACACCGCGGGGAATCTCCAGCTTCGGATCCTGCCCAGAATCGACGACGACAGCGGCGAGCAATTCAACGTATCCACTACGATGCTCGCGCTGGTCACCGACCCGTCCGCCGAGATCGTGAAGCGGACCGTTATCTTCCCGCTTCCCAGGTTGGGGTTCTTCTTCAAGGCGGAGTTATAGGCGTTCTGGATACCGGCCAGGTGTCGGCGAATGACGCTCGCTATGACCGTGGGCGAGCGATTGGCTTCGCCCGCGGCCTCACCGCCCACGGAAGAGGGCGCGGCCGCGCTCACGGATACCCTCTTTTTGGTCAGTTTGCCGCCGCCCGGGCCGCCGGGGCCGAAGCCGCCGCCCAGCCCTGCGATGCCTTCCATGCCGCCGCCCAAACCGGTACCGCCCAGGCCGCCGGCACCCAGGCCGCCGCCCAGGCCGCCGCCGCCGCCGGTACCGCGCAAGCCGCCGAGACGGCTCGCGATACCGTCGAGGTCGCCGGAACCGCCGCCGGCACCCAGCATGTCCGCGATGGACCTACCCGAGCCGCTGCCGAGCGTCGTTATGGCCGCGACGACGCCGGTCGTGGGAATACCCTCGCCCACGCCGCCGCCGCTGCTGCCGCCGCCCCCGCCGCCGGCGCCCTCGGCGCTGACGTCGTCGACGATTCCGACGCCGGTCGTTTCGGGGACTTCGAGCTTCGTTACCCGCTTTACGAGGTCCTCGACGCGGAACTCTCTTTCCTTGGTCTCGGCGTACTGCGAGCCGATCATAAACGCCAGGAACAAGGCCGCCACGGCCCCGAGGACGCGGTAATAGTTCAAGTTATCGGGGTCGACCCACGCGCCCGCGGCCTCGTAACCCGGGCCGCGCTTCGGTATGGCGACCTTCCGCGCCGCCGCCGGCGCCCTATATGCGAATTCGAAGGTCAGGCCGTCGGTTTCGACAGTGCCCGTACGGCCACGTTGTATGGGAACGACGTATTTTTCGCCCTCGCGCTTAAAAAGGCCGAGGGTTTTGAGATGCCCGAAGGAGAGCATCTCGCCGTCGCCGCCTATCTCGCCGCGGTAATTATCGGCCAACAACAACTCCGCTTCGCCGGTTTTGCCGGTGCGGAATAAAACCGCGGACCCTTTGACACCGGCCGTAATGACCTGGTCGGTGGGGGCCCCGCCTATCGTCAGTTTATCCTCGAGGTCCAATTCCCGCAGGACCCTTCCGTCGCGGATAACGCGGAGCCCTAATACTTGCTTGGTCGTTTTAGCTTTTTCAGCCATTTACGTAGTCACCTCCTTCCGGGGAGGATGGATCAACGGTTCTTGAGAACCGCCAGGGAGATCTCGCCGTATTCGGCACGGCCGCAGGTGTACATTACCCTCTTCAACAACTCGAAGGTAATCAACTTGTCGCCCTGTATGATGACCTCACCGCGGAATTCTTTGCTTTCGTCCAGGTCGGCGATGGCGCGTTTCAGGTCGGCGATGCGCACCATCTCTTCGTACAAGCCGTCGACGATAAGGTCGGGGTCTTTCAGGGCGTCGGCCGAATCGGCCACTCTCTTCCCCTCGACGACGATCGACTTATTCGTTACCGCGACGATAACGGATTGCGTCGGTTTATTCTCCACCCGGGCCTCGGGCAGCGTCAAGTCGGGGGCGATAGACATAATGTCGCCCTCGGCCGAGAAGTTCTGGAAAAGGAAGACGACGAGGATGACGAAGGTATCGATGAGCGAAACGAGCATGAGGCGGACTTCCTTCTTGCGCTCCTCCGCCGCGCGCTCCCTCGTCCGGACGTGTAATCGTCCGCGCTTCCCCTTCTCTTGTATTTTACTTGCCTGTCTGGCCATCTTTCACCTCCTTTCGCCTAAAGCGGGCTCTATTGCGATATATTGCCCGAAAGGGCGATATCGGGGAAGCCTTCCATGACGCAAACGTCCATCGCCTGGATGATGTTGTCGTAGACTACCTCCGGCTCGGAAATGATGATAATCGAATCCTGGCCGGGGTATTGTTTCTTCACGTCCACGAGGGTCTCGGCGAGTTTATCCCAGTCGAACTTGTCTTTCTTCTTCGGGATGAGAGGCAAAATCGCGCCCGCGCCGCCGACGCGCAGACCCTCGTCGGTTATGATAAGCGAGAGATTGAGCTCGCCCGCCTGCGGAGACGATACGCCGGCCGCACCGGCCCCCGTCGCCGTCGGCAGCGATATCTCTATGACCGCGGTTTGGAGCAGCGCCGCCGACATCAACAGGAAGCAGCAACACACCACCAACATGTCGATGAACGGGACGAGCTCCGGGTCTTCCCAGACTTCGCGGTGCTTAACCTTCTTCTTGGGGGCAAATGCCAAAAGTCATCACCTCCGGGGTGTGCCCCGCGCCCTACGCCTTGCCTTCGAATTCCGCCAGGGCGTTGATTATCGGCACCATGCTGGCGTCGATGTCGTTGTTGATGCGGGTTACGCGCCCCTGCAGCACGCCGTAGACCACGAGCGAGGGGATGGCGACTATGAGGCCGAACGCGGTGCAGTTCATGGCCTCCGAGATACCCTCGGAAAGCATGGTCGCCTTTTCGGCCGCCGAAGCGCCGCCCAGCGCCGCGAAGGTTTTAATCAGTCCCGTGATGGTCCCCAGAAGGCCCAGGAGAACCGCGACGTTGCCCAGCATCGCCAGATACGGCGTCCTCTTGTCGAGGCGGGGAAGCTCGGAAAGGCTCGTCTCGTCCACGGCGTCCTGGATGTCGCGCATGCTGCCGCCGGCCGCAGATAGGCCCGCCCGGGTTATCCGATAGAGGGCCGCGTCGGACCGGTTCGCCAGCGCCTTGGCCTGCTCGATCTTGCCCTGTTTGACCATGTTGAGCACTTCGCGCGTGAACCGTTCGGCGTTCACGTTGGACTTGATGAAAATGAACCAGACGCGCTCGATTATAATCGAGATCGCGAAGATCCCCGTTATCAGGATAGGGTGCATACCCCAGCCGCCCATGCGATAGTGTTCGGCTAGATAATTGAAAACGTCCATACTTAATTTACTCCTTTCTTTACGTTTACACGGTAGACGTCGGAATACCCCAAAACGCTATGCGCCGCGCCGCCCTACTTCGCGGCTCGGGCGCGGCCGCGGTCTATGAGTATCAACACCACGGAAGTGGCGGCCGCGGCTCCCGCCGTTATACCGTAAGCCCGGACCTGCCCCCACTCCTCGTTGTAGGCCTGGTATCCGGCCGTGGCCCCGGCCGTGGCCGCCGTAGCCACCGACATCCAGAGAAGCGGGTTTTTGACGTAATCGAATTTCGTCTCCTTGAAAGCCCGCTCGAACTCCTCCTTGTCTATCGGCCTTAATATGTCGTCCCAGAAATCCCGGGAGAAGCGAACGGTCTTGAATTCCGGCTGCTGCCGTTTGATGAACAGCGCGACGGGCCTCTCGAGCCGACCTTCGATCACCGTCTCCCCGAACAAATATTCGCCGGTGGCCAGCTTCTCGGCCTTGACGCCCGCCTCCTCCTTGACGCCGGCCCCGCCGCCCTCGCCCTCTTCCTGGCCGAGAGCGGGCACCGCGAAGAGGCCGAGGCCAAATACAATTATAACCGCAATTCCCTTCGTTGACAAGTTTTTCGGCATCATTTTCGACCCCCGTTCACGGGAAGCGGCGGGAGCAAGGCTCTAACTCCCGTCCTCAAAAGTCTTCGCCCAGCGGTTCGTCCTCGGGCGCCGCCGTACCGCCGTATTCGTCCGGCGTCCCCACCGTCTCGAAGTCTACGTCGCCGCCGGCCTCGCTGCCGTAACTCTCGCCCGCCTCCTCGCCGGCGCCGGGTTCGGGCAAGGGTTCCTCCTCGGGCGCGACCTCGGGCGTCGTCCCGCCCTCTCCGGCCGGCGTTTCCTCATAGCCGGACGGCTCGCCGAACTCGTCACCGCCGCCGCCGAACTCGGCTTCCTCGCCCGGCACCGCCGGCAGCTCGCCCTCTTCGGACGGCCATTCTTCGAGCGGCAATTCGCCCTCCTCGGGCTGGATACCGCCGAACTCCTCGCCGCCGGACACGCCGGTCTCGCCGAACGCCGGCTCGGGCGTCGGGAAACCGCCCTCCGGCACGAGCGCGAAGCGGAGGCCGTACGAGTCGTCACGCTCCCGCACGACCTCTACGCACACGACGTTGTCGCCGATGGCGAGGGCGGCGGACACGTCGTACGTATCCGGCTTGACCCACGCCTCTTTGGCGTAGGGGTCGCTCTGCCCCACGAGGGTCCCGTTGACGTAGAGCTTATAGGCGCCGCACGTCTGTATGACGGCCTCGTAGTTGCCGGGGTCGTAGGTAAAGGAGAATTTCTTGCGGAAATAAACCCCTTCGTCGAGCGGGCCGCCCCAGACGGTTCCGGGGCTGCCGGGGACCTCGGCGATGACCTTCTCCTGGTCCTTTTCGCGCCAGGCGCTCGAGGCCGCGTTGGCCCACATGGCGTCGTCGTAGCCGACGTCGAGCCACCCGTCCTCGTAAACGTTGGACACGAGCCAGCTCGTATCGCTCGTGAAGCCCTTATTCCCGATGTCGTCGTACTTGACGACCTCGTACGGTACGATGAGCAGAAGCTGGTTGTAGGCCTTGCGGGACCACGCCGAGGCGACGGCCTCCTCCTGGGCCAGGTCTACCGCCAACTGGTATTCCGTCACGGCCTTTTCTTCCAGCGGCAACGCCTGCTCCTCGAGCGCCGAGGTGTAGGTGTAGTAGGCGTCTTCCAACAGCGGTTTGCGCGGGTTTTCGTCCGGCAACGCTTCCCAATATTCGGGACGGAGCTCGTCGGGGATCTCGGCGTTGCGGAGCGTGTCGCGGAAGGAGAGGTATACGTCGGCCATGCGGCAGTGGGCGGCCACCGACCACTTGGGAATGCCCAACTGAGCCACGTCGGTATAGCCCGCGATCAAGTCCTGGGACTGTTTGACCTTTTTCTGGAGGTTGGCCTCCATCACCTTCTGCGGCATCAAGAACTGGATTTGCTCGTAGTCGTCGAACTTGACGTCGGTTATCTTGAACTCGGATTCGGCGACGTACTTCTCGGTCCCGCCCATTTCGATGTCCTTCAGGGCGGCGGCTTTATATACGGCGACGACTTCCTTGTGGTGTTCGAGGGCGTCGCTGTCGCGGCCCAGTTTTTCCTCGGCGCGGGCGCGGCGGAAAGTGGCTTCCAGGCGCGGCTTGGCCTCCTCCGGGAATTCCTCCACGAAGCGGGCGAACGTATTTACGGCGCGCGTCCAATCCTTCAATTGTTCGTACATCAGACCCGCGCGGAACAACGAATCTCGGCCGAGGCCGGTGGTTTTATACTCCGGATTCTCGGCGATCCTCAGGTAAACGGCGGCGGCGTTTTCCCAATCCTCCCGGCGCTCGTAGCACTCCGCGGCCTTCTCGTACCCCATGCGAACGTCCTCGGCCTGGGGGTAAGCCTTCACGTACTGCATGTAAACGCGCGCCGCGCTATTCCAATCGCGAATCTTATAATAGGTATCGGCCGCCTTGCCGAGGCTCAAGCGGCCGACGTCGGTCCCCTGGTGGTCGACGGCGTTGGCCTCGTAAGCCTGCGCCTCCGCCTGCTTGGCGGCGAACGCCGAGGCCTCGATGGGCCCGAGCGGCGGGTAGATGACGATGAAGTCCTCGTACTCGGCCTCTTCGACGAGCAACTCCGGCTCGATGATAGGCTCTTCCATCGCCTCGATGGCGATGCCGGCGCCCTTCATCTCCGCGGCCTTAAGGCCGGTCAGGCCGGAGAGGCTCTTGGCGCGGTCGAGCGTCTCCCGGACCTCGCGGTCCTTGGCCTCGCGTTCGGTCCGGTTGTACCACTGTTTGGCCAGGGCATAATTCTGCTCGGCGGTCTCGTACGCGCCGGCCTTCTCGTAGAACTCCCCCTCGTTGAAGTACGATTTCGCTATGCTCTCCGCGGCGTTCACGTACAGTTTATTGTGCTCCCCCTGCTTCTCCGACTCGAGCGCCTGGGGATAGTCTTTAACCAACAGGCCGTAGGCCTCGCGGGCCCGGTCGTAGTCGTCGACGTAGAAGTAGATCTCGCCCACCTTGGAGAGCACGGTCGGCACTTCCTTGCTCTGGGGGTACTTGTCCACGAAGGCGTTGCATGCCCGGACCAGATTGGCCTCGTTCAGCGTCAGCGATTTGATCGGCATCTCGATGGGGCCGTAGGTCGTAAGGCCGTTGGTCGGCTCGGTCGCGCTCGCGACCTCGACCTCCGGCTCGGCCTCGGGCTCGGGCGGCGCTTCCGCCCCCTTCATCTCCTCGACGTCTTTCTGGAATATCTCGTCGTAGGAGACTATGGCGTTGAAGAGCGACTGTTCCTGGGTAAATTTCTCGTCCCACTTGTCGATCTTGAACCGCTCCCGGTCGACGTAGCCGAGGGCGGTCTTCTGGTACTGGTCGCCGGCCAACGAGAAATCGCCCACCGCGAAATAGCACTCGGCGAGGTAGAAGTTTACGTGGTAGGCCTTCTCGTTGGTCGGGAAAGACGCGAGGTACTGGTTGTAGCGGTTTACGGCTTCCTCGAAGAGGGCCTTGGCGTCCGCGGGGTGGGTCCGGCTCTTGCGCTCCGCCTGCATGTTGAAGTACACGGCGACCTCGTAGAGCGAGTTCTCCCAACGCTGCAGCGCCTTGTGGCGGACGTCCAGGTCCTCCTGGTTCTCGTACCACGCGGAGCCCGGGCCGTAGTTATCGACGATGCGCACGCGCGTAATGTGGGCGTTGTCGTAGTCCTCTTCGCGGAGGTAACACTCGACCAGCGAATCGAGCAGCTCGGGCGCCCGGCCGTAGTCGGGGTAATATTCCAGGACCGTCTCGTACGCCGTCGCCGCGGCCTTCAATTTGTCCTGCTTGTACAGGTACACGTCGCCCAGCTCGTGCAGGACCTCGGGCGAGTAGTCGCGTTCCTTGGCGCCGCGGAACTCCTCGGAGTAGTAGCCTATGGCCTTCGCTATGGCGGTCTCGTCGTTGGGGTCGCTCGACCACTCGGTCAACGAGATGGCCGTAAACTCCATCGCCTCGTCCGTCAGTACCGATTTCTTGTTGGAACTCTCGATCAGCGTCGTGAACGCGTCGACGGATTTCTGGTACTCGAGCGACGAGACGCCGATGTCGCCCTGGTTGTAAAACGCCCACCCCATCTTGTACAGCGCTTTATCGTAGAAGTCGGGGTTGGTATCGGGAACGAGGGCGTAGTACTTCACGGCCTTGTCGAATTCGTACTGGTCGAAGAAGTACTCGCCGATGCGGAAATAGGCCTCCGGCACGAACTTCGAGTCGGGGTAAAGCTCGGTGAGTTTGTAGAAGGTGCGGGCCGCCTCTTCCTCCTCGAACTGGGCTTTCAAGCAGTAGCCCAGGCCGTAGTAGGCGACGTCGGCGTACGGGAATTCCTGGTACTTGAGGGCGATCTGTTGGTAGGCCGCGATGGTCGTCTCGTAGTGGGGCTGCGGCTCCGGCTCCGTAAAGATCTCCCCGCCCTCGCCCGCGGTCTCGAGCCGGACCTGATATTCGTCGAGGGCCAGGACGTGCTCTTCCTCGGAGCGCTCGAGGTAAAGCTCGCCCAGAGCGATCAAGACGTCGGGGGTATAGGGGCTTATGGGGTACTTGCCCAGGAATTCCTCGTATTTCCGGACGGCGTCGTTCCGCCGCTGACGCTCGTCGGCGGCGAGTTTCCCGGACTTTTCCTGGCGCTCCTTCTCGAGCTTGTCTATTTCCTCCTGGCGCTCGGCTATCTTCGCCTGGAGGTCCTCGATCGCGACATCCTCTTTGGCGAGCGTGTCCTCGCGGGTGAGGACGATTTCCTTGGGCTTACAGGCCGCCGCGACAAAAATACAAATCGCGGCCGCCGCCGCCGCGCCGCTATATTTTATTGATTTCATATCAATCACCCAAGTTTAGACCCGCCGCGCCGTCAAATCTTTTAACCGGCCGACGGTTTTAGGGTATTTCCTCTCCCGGCTCCTCCTAGCCCTCGCCGGGAACGGGCAGCTCTTCTTCCTCAGGGGCCTCGGCCTCGCCGCCGCTCTCACCCACGCCCCCCTCGGCCGGCGTCGCCTCTTCCTTCACCTCTGTCGGGGGAGTTTCCTCGGCGGGGGTTTCGGCGGGCTTCTCGCCTTCCGTCGCACCTTCGGCCTCGAGCTCCGGCTCGCCCTCGCCCTCTTCCATCGGCGTCAGCGGGGTTTCGGGCGCCACGTACCGGGGCCGCGTGCTGCCGGTCTCGCCGGGCTCCGTCGTAGTCTGCCCGGGGATGACGTTATACTTTCGGATTTCGCGCCGGTAGATTTCCTCGGGGGTCTCGAGCGCTTCGTCCTTCTGGCCGATGATGATCTGCTCCTTGCGGAGCTCGTGGATGTGGACCTCTTTCTCGAACCTCTTCTTCTCTTCGCGTACGACGCCCAATTGCCCGATCATTTTCTCGTCGTACGACATGAGCTCCTTCTCTATCTCCTGGGCCTCGCGGAAGGAGATAGTGGCGAGGCCGTAGTCGGCGCCGAGGACGACGTTGCCGCCGGTTATGGAGCGGCCCGTGAACCACAGCTCGAGGTCGTTGAGGTCCTCGATGAGGCGGTTGACCTCCTGCTGCTCGAGGCGGATCTGCGCCTGGACGTCGGCGCGCGCTTTATCTTTCGCTATCTTGTTGAGCTCCTGGAGCGCGGTGCTGATGCGCTTGACGTTTTCGACCTCGGTTATGATGCCCTCCAGGATCTTCGCCACCTGGGGGTCGCCGGCGAATTCGGCGGCGAGCGAGAAGTTGTTGATAACGTATTCGTAGGTATCTATGGCTTTGTCGAACTTACCCTGTCCCAAATAACAGTGGGCCAGCGTCAGCCAGGCCTCGGCGTACATCTCCGACCCTTCCATGTGGTCGGTAACGCGCTTCATCAGGCCCGCGGACCGGCGGTAGTGGCCCAGGGCCTTGCCCTCGTCCTCTTCCATCTCGGCCCGCTTGACCTCGACCCAGCCGAGGCCGAAGACGGCGTTGTCGTAGTTGGACGAGTCCCGGCTCGAGACGTCGTTGAACTCGTCCTCCGCCTCGTCGTAGCGGCCCACCTGGTAGTGCAGCTGGCCCAGCGTAACGTGGGCCTTGCCGGCCAGCGTGCGGCCCAGCGCCGATTTATGCTTGATGCGGAAAATATTTTCGAGCTGCGCTATAGCGCGTTCGACGCCGCCCTTGAGGTCGTTGTCGCGCATCCCCTCGCGCAAGTAGCACAGCGCCAGCGAGTACTGGCCGAAGCCGTAGTACTCGCTCTCGGGGGGTATCTCCGAGAAGGTCTTCTTGGCGTTATCGAAGTCGGTAATGCTGTAGAAGGCCAGGCCGGCGAAATAGCGCGCGCCGTCGATGTCGGGCGAGTTCGGGTAGTTCCGAATCAATTGCTCGTAGTAGCCGACGGCCGCGTTGTAGCGCTCCATCTTCAAGCTCGAAAGCTCGAGACGGTAGAGCGAGCGCGGGACGAATTCGGTCTTGGGGAAGTTCTTCAGGATACGATTGAAGGCCGACGCGGCATCGGTGTACATGCCCGCCTGGTAGTAGGCCTCTCCCATCATGAAGGTCGCCCGGTCGACTTTGGAGAACGAGGGATACAGCAGGACGACCTCTTTGAACTTGACGGCGGCGTCGTAGTAATTCTCGCCCTTGAAGAGGCGGTACGCGCGTTCGTAGGCGGTCGACGCCAGCGCCTCGAACTCCTTGAACTTCTTACCCTTGCGGAGCTCTTCGGCGTATTCGCCCGCAAACTCGTCCGCCGGCCAACACCGGCCTACGCAGATAACCGTTACGGCGACCAACGTCGCAACGGCTATACCTACCCTTTTGAAGATATACATACCGTATTGTCCGCCGCTTACTCCGCGGCGCCGCGGTCGGGCGTGTGAAAATGGGTTACGGGCCTATTAATTCTTCGCGGATCTCTTCTATCCGCTGTTCCAGGATCTCGCGCCTCTGGCGCGCCTGCTTCAGCCTTTCCTCGGCGCGCTTCAACCGCGAGCGCAACGCGCGCAGCCGTTCCGTTTCGGCCTTCCGGTACAACGGCCCCACGTAGAGCTGCACCGCGATGCCGCCCTTGGGCGAATCGTATTCGTCCTCGTACGGGATCCCGGTCTTCGTCGTCCTCGTCGTGTGCGCGCCCCACCAGGCCTCTTCCAGCTCCGAGACGTAGGGGGTTACGACCAGTCCCCAGGGCAACCTGAATCGGACGCCGAGGTTGAGGTCGCGGCCGTCGATCTCGCTCAGGATCGAGATCTTCTCGTCGAGGAAATGGTACTCGAGCGAGCCGAACATGCCCTGCCACGGTTGCGAATGAGGCCATTGGGGATTCGTGCCCTGGAACCGGGCGCTGCCGACGCCCACGTTGACGGTCAGCGGGACGCGGATGATGTTGCGCAGGTTTTTGCTGGCCACCAGGTAATAGGCGTAGTTCTGCCGGTCCTCGTCCGAGTACCAACACGGTTTCGCGCCGTACGGCCCGATGTCGCGCTCCCCGCCCAGGTTCATGATGCCGGCCGCGAACGCCGGCCAACGGGAGCTCTCTTTTTTAATCAGGACCTTGGCGTTACCGGCATACGTCTCGGGGTCGTACTCCCGGACGCCGACCTCGATCCGTCCCAACAAGCCGAATTGGAAGAAAGCATCGAGTTCCCGGAGGTTCTTCTGGAACGGCACGCCTTCGTGGGTATAAAAATTGGTTGTGCTGCTCGTCAAGGCGTAACTGGAAACGCCGACGTTGAATTCCGTATTCTCCATCACGTAGGCGCTCGGCGTATCGAGCACGCCGTTCTGGACGTCGACGCCGGCCTCAACCCCCGCCGCGAGGACGAATAACCCCGCGATAATGATACCTACTGCCCGACCCATTCGGGTTACGTTTAAACCATCCATTTCGTTAGTCTTTCGTTGGTAATATTAAAGGAAATCTTTCACACGGCACCACTAATATTATAGTCTTTACGGCGTCAAGTGTCAAGGCAAAAAAACCGCCATAATAATAAAACTCCCGCCCCGGGGCCCCCTATCCCTCCTCCGCGCGCTCTATCGACGCGCCCAGCGCTTCCATCTTTTCCGCCAGGCGTTCGTAACCCCGGTCGACGTGGTAAATACGACGGACGTTCGTTTCGCCTTCCGCGGCGAGGCCCGCCAAGACCAGGGCCGCGCCGGCCCGCAAATCCGACGCCATGACGTAAGTCCCGTATAGCCGATGGACGCCGTTGACGACGGCCGTCGGCGGCGTTACCTCGACGTGGGCGCCCATCCGCCCCAGCTCCGGCGCGTGGTTGAACCGGTCCGGGTAAATTCCCTCTACTATGACGCTGCGGCCGGCCGCGAGGGTCAAAAGGGACGTCATTTGCGGCTGCACGTCCGTGGGGAAGGCCGGGTAAGGGCCGGTCCGAATCTCCAGCGGCGCGACGGGCAGCTCCGCCCATACGCGTACGCCGCCGTCGCGGCTTTCGAAACCGACGCCCGCCTCGGCCAGCTTCTCGCCGAATAGCTTCAAATATTCCGGGTCCGCCCCCTCCACCGTGACGTCGCCGCCGGTTATGGCGCCCGCGATCAAGTACGTGGCCGCCTCTATCTGGTCGCGCATCACGTGGTAATCGCACGGCTCGAGGGCGGCGACGCCCGTGATCGTTATCTCGGGGGAGCCGGCTCCCTCGATCTTCGCGCCCATCGCGCGCAGCATGTTGACGAGGTCGACCGTCTCCGGTTCCCGCGCGGCGTCCTCTATCACGGTGACGCCCTCCGCCAGGACCGCCGCCATGAGAAGATTGGCGGTGGCGCCCCGGCTCGGGCCCGCGGGGCCGCTGAGGTTGATACGCTTGCCCCGGAGCGCCGGCGCCTCGGCCACGATGTACCCGCCCTCGAGCTCCACGTTCGCGCCCAGCTCGCGTATGGCCTTGATGTGCAGATCCACCGGCCGGGGGCCGAACGCGCACCCGCCCGGCAAAGACACCTCCGCCCGGCGGAACCGCGCCACCAACGGCCCCAGCACCGCGATGGAGGCCCGCATCCGCCGCACCAGGTCGTACGGCGCGACGTACTTATCTACGCCTCGCGAATCCAGGGCCAACTCGTTGGGGCCCGTCCACTCCACCGTCGCGCCCAGCGCGCGTAGTACGGCGGCCATGGTCTCGATGTCGGAAAGGCGGGGGACGTTCCGCAGCGTCGTTACGCCGTCCGCCAAAAGCGGCGCCGCCATCATCGGCAAACAGGCGTTCTTGGACCCCTGCGCCGAAACCGTCCCCGTTAAACGGCCGCCTCCCCTGATTACGTATTTATCCATAATTCCACCTCGTCACATCCACCGCGGATCGGAATAGCCGAACAACCCCGGGAAAAAAGGCCGGTCGGCAACCAAATCTCGCAAACGTTTTCGCCAATTCTCCTTCGCGGGGTCGAGCCACACGGCGCGACGGTAACAGGCGATGCCCGAGTTCTTGTCACCCTTTTTAATGTAAATCTCGGCGAGCCGCGTATAGGGCCAGGACTCGTACGGGTAGCGCTCGACGTAACCGCCGACGAGCTCGAGCGCCCGTTCGTACTCGCCGCGCTCCGCCAACAAGCTGGCCAGCACGAAAATCTCGGCGTTCTCCGGTCCCTCGGCGGCTATCGCTTCCTCAAAATAACTCAAGGCCGCGTCCGTTCGCCCCTCCCGCACGGCGCGCCGGCCGAGGGCGTTCGACATGACCGACGGCGCGACGCCGATGACGTCCCCCGGCAAACGCTCGTACATCGCCGCGGTCGTCCCGTACGACAGGTCGCTGTAAATAACGTCCACCCCCTGCAGCCGGAACCTCACCGCCGAGCGGTAGCGCTGCATCACGGTTTCGCTGAACTCGCCGTCGGTGCAGACCAAGAATACGCGGGGCCAGGTCTCGAACAGTTCATCGACGGCGACGCGCGGTTTCGCCGCGGCGTCCGAGCCCCCCTGCGTTTTCGTGTAGAAATGATAACAATCCCAGTTCCGAAACGGCCACACGAGCGCTTTGGTCTGCCAATTGCGGTTCCGGTTCACGAGCGCCACGGCGCCGCGGAAATCCTGGATCGGCGTCGTGTACTGGACGCGGAGCGCGAGCGCGTCGTCGACGACGGCGCGCGCGACGCCCGCCGCCAGCGCCGCCGCCAACGCGGCCGCCGCCACGTCGCGGCGGGCCGCTCGCGCCACCGCTCCCCCCATCGCGACGAAACCGTAGGCCGCCGCCGCCATGACCGCGGGGAACGCGAAATAAGAAAAGCGCGGGTTCCAGTACTGCGTCGTAAGGCGGACCATCACCACCGGAAGGAAGACGGGCAGCGCGGCCAAAGACAACGCGGCCATCCCCGCGAACCCGCCCCGCCGTCGCCAGAGGAACGTCACGCCCGCGAGCGAGGCCAGCACGAAGAACACGTTCGCCGCGGCCCGGTTCCAACCCGCGCCCGCGAACGCCCCCCATAACAACGGCGGCGTCACGGCCATCTCGCCGCCGGGGAAGCGCGCGCGGTCGGAGAGGGCCTTACCGAATACGGGCCAGGCCGCGGCGACGGCCACCGCCAGGGCCAGGACCAACAGCGCGAAGAGCACCGCGTAACGCCGCGCCGGCCTCGCCGCCGGCGGCCGTAGCGCCGGCACCCACGCGAGAAGGCCGACCAGCAAATGCGCCGCCAACAGCAGCGTCACGAAATAATGCGCGTACAGGGCCAGCGCCGAGAAGGCCGCGTACAGCGGAAACCAGACGTACAAGCGCCGTCCCCGAAAAGCGAGGAGCAAACACGCGGATGCGGCCGCCCCGAAAAACATCGCGAGCGCATACGGCCGGGCGTCGTGGGCGAAGAAAACGAACACGGGGGAGGTGGCCGCCAGCGCCGCCGCCAGGCAACCGACGCGCGCGTCCCCCAGCGCCGCGGCAATCGCGAATACGAAGAAGAGAGAGAGCACCGACGCCAGCGCCGCCGGCGCCCGGAACGACCACTCCGACAGGCCGAACGCCTGGCGGAACCAGTGCTCCGCCAGCGCCATCGCCGGGGGATGCGAATCCATATCGCGGGCCTCGGCGATATCGGCCGCCTCCCGTTGGTCCGCGACGCGGGCCCCGGTTATCTCGTCGAACCAAAAGCCGTGGGTTCCCAGGCCGTAGAAACTCGTGAACGCGCCGGCGGCCACTATCAATACGAGCGCCACCCGCGTGCCGCTCAATCTGTCCCGAAATCTTGCGCCCGCCATCAGGTGGTATATTAAGGCAGGCACGCACCGCTGTCAAGGAAAAGGCTAATCTCTCGCTTGACGAACGGGCCGCCGGTGTAGTAAAATATACGGCGAGGTGACGTTATGGCGAAAATGGACGATTTTAAAAAGACCCTCGAGCAGGGGTTCAGCATCGCCAGGGAGGGGGTCGCGTACGCGGCCGAACGCGCCGAAGACCTGTCGCTCGCCGCGGCGCTGCGCCTCCGCATCTTCGGCCTCCGGCGGCGCATCGAACGGCACTACGCCGAACTCGGCGCCGCCGTCTACTACCTCCTGGGCAAAAAAGCGGACGTGAGCGCCGACGCCTCCGTGAAGAAACACGTCAAGAACATCAAAGCGCTCGAGGCCGAAGTCAACCGGCTATTCGCGCAAGTGACCGACGTATCGCACAAGGCCTCCCCGAGCAAAGGGCGCGCCCCAAAATCGCAGAAGAAAAAAGCGGAACCCGCGCGCCCGAAAAAGCGGCGCCGGACGGGCCGCTGAACCGCAATATGAGAAAATATTTATCGGCAGTCTTAGGCGCGGCCTTCTTCGTCGCCGCGGCCTTCGGCGAAGGCGAGGCCCCCCCGCCCGAGGGCTACGTCATCGGCGAAACCGACCTCTTGAACATCCGCATCATCGGCGAAAACGACCTCACCGGCAAATACGCCGTCCGCTTCGACGGCGTCATCGACTTCCCGTACGTCGGCGAGATCCGCGCCGCCGGCGTCTCGCTCCCGGCCTTCAACCGCCAACTCCGCGACCGGCTCGCCGTCTACTACAACAACCCCCAGGTCAACGTCGAGGTCGCGGAATACAATTCCTGCGTCGTCTACGTGCTGGGGGAAGTCAAGAAGCCGGGCGTCTACCAATTCAACGGCCGGACGACGCTACTGGAGACCGTCGCCGAGGCCGGCGGCTACGAGCGGAGCGCCGCCCGCGCCAGCACGATGGTCGTCCGCTCCTTCGTCGACCAGCCCCGGGTAATGCGCATCGACATGGAGAGCGTCATAGACGAGGGCGTCATCACGCTCAACATCCCGCTCGAGAAGGGCGACGTCGTCGTCGTGCCCAAGACGTTCATAACCAACCTCAACGAATTCCTGACCGACATCTCGCCCTCCCTCTCGGCGTACTTGCGCGTCAACTCGGTATACCGGGCCAAATGGGGGCGCTAAACGCCGATTTGCCCCGGGATAAAATATTGGACGTGATGGCCGACGGCGGCGCCGTCGTCATCCTGACGGGCGCCGGCGTCTCCGCGGAGTCCGGCGTACCCACCTTCCGCGGCGCCGACGGCCTGTGGCGCAACGTCCGCGCCGAGGACCTCGCGACGCCCTCCGCCTACGCCCGCGACCCCAAACTCGTATGGGAGTGGTACCAGTGGCGCCGGGAGCTGGTCGCGGCCTGCAAGCCCAACCCGGCCCACGAGTTCATCGCGCGGCTGGAGCGCGAGCACCGCGGCGACTTCCTCCTCGTCACGCAGAACGTCGACGGCCTCCACCGCCTCGCCGGCTCGCGCAAGTTGCTCGAGGTCCACGGCAACATCTGGGACGTGCGGTGTACCGCGTGCGGCGCGAGCCGCGAGGACCGCACCCTCCCCTTCCCGGAGCTGCCGCCGAAATGCGA
>DATKXQ010000357.1:0-2438 GCA_035528975.1 bacterium | reverse complement strand
ACCTGTTGGTCGAACTCTCGGTCTACAATCCCAACGACACGGAAGTGATCGTCGACCGGTTCTCCTACAAGCTGTGGAGCGATAAAAACCCGCTCGCCGAAGGGTGGCATCGGCGCCAGGAGAAGGTGGCGCCGGGCGAGGACGAGGTGATCGCGCTCACCGTGAAGACGCCGCTCAAGAACCTCGGCAAGGGCGTGTTGAACCAGCTGCGCAACAAGGGCGGCGTGACGTATACGCTCCAGGCCACGGTCTACTTGAATACGTTCTTCGGCGAGCTACAGATACCGGTCACGGTTCGCAAGAAATACTGAGGTTATCCTATGAGGGCCAAAATCGTCTTCGTACTGGCCGCGACGCTCGCGGCCGCTTCGGCCTCCGCCGTCGAGGCGGTTCGCGAAGTCTTCGACAACGGCCTCACGGCCATAGTCGCCGAGAACCACGCGAATCCGGTGGCCGCGGTCCGCGTGTACGTCCGGGCCGGTTCCATATACGAGGGCCAGTACCTGGGCGCCGGCATGTCGCACTACATCGAGCATATGCTGGGCGAGCGGACGGACAAGCACACCCGGGCCGAGCTCGAGGCCGCCGTCTCCGAGATGGGCGGCGCGTACAACGCGTATACCTGGAAGGACCACGTCTGCTACCACATCGCGGTGCGCGCCGACAAAGTGGACGGGGCGGTGGAGCACCTGGAGGAGAGGGTCTTCCACACGGCTTTCGCGCCCGAGGAAGTCCAGAACCAGCGCGAGATCATCGTGAACGAGATCCGCATGGGCCGGGACGAGCCGAACCGCGTTCTGCAGAAGGCGTTCTTCTATACGATGTTCCGCGAACACCCGGCGCGCTATCCCGTTATCGGCTACGAAGAGATCCTGACCCGGGTGACCCGCGAGGACCTTGTGGATTACTACCATCGCTTTTACGTCCCGGAGCGGGCCATAGTCGTCGTTGCCGGCGACGTGGACGCGGAGAGGACGTTCGCGAAGCTCCGCGAGACCTTCGGCGCGCTGCCCCGGGGGAGGTCTTTCCCGGAAGAGGTTTTCTACGAGCCGCCGCAGCTGGGCCGGCGCGACGCGGTAGTTCCCATGGACATCGGCGCGGCGTACCTCTGGCTCGGCTTTCGCGGGCCGCCGCTGGGTTCGAAAGACGCCTACGCGCTGGAGGTGGCTACGGCCGTCGCCGGCTACGGCCGCTCCAGCCGGCTCTACCGGCGCGTGCTGGAGGAGGGCGGCTACGTCACCGATATCTCCGCGTGGTTGAGCACGCCGACCGCCGGGTTCGGCTATCTGGCGGTCTATGCCGAGGGCGAGGCGATAGAGCTCGACTATGCCGAAGACGCGATCGTGTCCGAGATGCTCCGGTTCGCCGAGAAGCGCGTATCGAAGGAGGAGCTGGCGAGGGCCAAAAAGCTGCTCACGGCGCAGTACGTCCTGGGCCTCGAGACCGTCGAGGACGTGGCCGTGGACCTGGGCGAGAACGAGCTCTACACCGGCAATATGAACTACAGCGACGAATACCTGGCCCGTATCGACGAAATCACGGCCGACGACATACGGGCGGCCGCGAAGCGCTACCTGCGCGAGTCGAACATGACTGTGGCCAAGGTGGTGCCGCGCGACTGGGCGGGCGCCGGGGAGGAGGGCCGCGGCGTCGCCCGGGCCGAGGCCATGACGAAGCTCGAGCTCGCCAACGGCCTCCGCCTTCTGGTGCGCCGCAACCCGGCGGCGCCGTCCGTAACGGTGTGGGCGGTGATAGCCGGCGGCTCCCGCGTCACCGCGCCGGGCAAGGAGGGCGTCGCCGAACTCGCCGCGGAGCTGTTGGTGAAGGGGACCAAAAAGAGGAAGGCCGACCGCATAGCGCGCGAGATCGAGGACCTGGGCGGGACCATCGGCTCGGGGGCCTACCTCGACTACATGACCCTCTCCGTGGAATGCCTCGCCCGGGATTTCGACAAGGCGTTCGACGTCTTCGCCGATTGCCTGGCCCACGCCGCGATACCCGATGTCGAATTCGGCCGCGAGCGCGACCGCCTGCTGGCCCAGGTCCAGAGCGAGGACGACGACTGGGAGCTGCAGGCGGAGAAGCTGATGCGGTCCCGCCTCTACCCGAAGCACCCCTACCGCTACCGGACGACCGGCACCGTCGAATCGTTGGACCGCCTGACCGCGGAGGACGCGTACGCCTACTACCACAAGTACGTCACGCCGGCGGACGTCGTCGTCGCGGTGGTGGGCGACGTCGACCCGGTTGAAGTAACGCGCGTCGTCGAGAAGAAACTGGGGGATTGGCGGCCGCCCGAGACGCCGGAGCCGGTGGTTCCGGTGGACCCGCCGCCGGCGAACCGGGAGATGTCCGTCGAGAAGACGGACAACGAGCAGGCGGTAGTATATCTGGGCTACCGCGGCGTCGCGTACGGCGACGAGGACGAGTTCCCGCTG
>DATKXQ010000356.1:0-3620 GCA_035528975.1 bacterium | reverse complement strand
CTGACGCTTACGGCGACGCCCATACCGCGGACGCTGCATATGGCGCTCGCCGGCCTGCGCGACCTTTCGCTCATCGGTACGGCGCCGCTGGAGCGGCTGCCCATCCACACGGTCGTGGCGCCCTTCGACGAGGACCTCATCGCGGACGCTATAGGCCGCGAGCTCGGCCGCGGCGGCCAGGTATTCTTCGTGCCCAGCCGCGTTAAGACCATAGACGGCGTGGCCGAGTACCTCGCCGGCCTGGTGCCCGAGGCGCGGTTCGGCGTCGCCCACGGCCAGATGAAGGAGGCGGACCTCGAGCGCGTGATGCACGAGTTCGCGCGCGCCGAGTTCGACGTCCTCGTCTCGTCCGCCATAATCGAGGCCGGCCTGGATTTCCCCAACGTCAATACCATAATCGTCAACCGCGCCGACACTTTCGGCCTGAGCCAGCTTCACCAGCTGCGGGGCCGCGTGGGCCGGTCGCACGCCCGCGCTTACGCGTACCTGCTCACGCCGCCCAGCCACGCCCTCGCCGACGACGCCCGCCGGCGGCTCGCCGCGCTCAAGGACGCCACCGAGCTCGGCTCCGGTTTCCGCCTCGCGATGCGCGACCTCGAGATCCGGGGGGCGGGGAACCTGCTCGGGCCGGAGCAGAGCGGCGCCGTGGCCGCCGTAGGGCTGGACCTCTATACGGCGATACTGGCCTCCGCGGTCGCCAAGCTCCGGGGAGAGGAGGCCGCGCCCCCGGGCGACGTCGGCGTGCGATTGGACCTTGACGCTTTTATCCCGGCGTCGTATATTCCGGACGAGAGGCAGCGGCTCAGCATCTACCGGCGGCTGAGCGAGGCGCGCGACGACGAGGGATTGGCCGCGCTGGCGGAGGAGCTCCGCGACCGCTTCGGCTCGGTTCCGCCGGAGGTGGCGAATTTGATCGCGGTCCGGCGGTTGAGCCTGGGGGGGAGCCGCGCGGGGGCGTCCGCGGTAAACGTCAACGGCCGCGCGGTGACGTTGGAGTTCGGCCGCGAGCAGTTCGAACGGGTTTCCTCGGCCGAGGCGCCCGGGGCCGTAACCGCCGTGGACGTGCGGGCGGGCCGGGGCGCGAAGACGTTCGTGACCTTCACGGTAGCGGCCGACGCCGTCGCCACCGACGTGGCCACGGAGATTTTACGGCGTTTCGCGGCCGCGCGGGCCGGCGTTTCTCCTTAAAAGGGTAGATTCGATATGGGCAAACGTTGTTTGGAGTGCGGCGCGGAAAATCTCGACGAGGCCGAAAAGTGCGCGCGGTGCGGCGCGGAATTCGGCGCCGAAGCCCTGGGCGACGTCGAGATAGAAGTTTACGACGTCGCATCCGTCGTCGAAGACAAGCCGGGTTACTTCGAGGAGACGCTGGCGGCGACCCGCGAAAGCGTCCAAAAGAGTTCGCACGAGCCGCCCGCGGACCTTTCGAACGATCCGCTTATCCAGGAGGAGCTCAAGCCGGGCTACGAGATCCGCCAACGACGGCTCGGTCACCGGCTGCGGCGCTCGCGCAATATCGTAATAATAACGGTCGCCGCGGCGACCCTCGCGGTCGCGGTGGTCTACGGCGTCCGGTGGGCGGTCGGCCGCCTGCCCAAATACGAATACGCCGAGCCGGCGCACTTGGCGCCGACGGACCTCGCGCTCGAGTTGGCGGCGGAGCTCGAGGCCGCCAGAGTCGACCTGGCGGCGGAGGCGAGCGAAACGACGCCCGTTCTGGCGGTGGGGGGCGACGGCGGAAAAATCTTCTTGGACGGAAATTACGTGGCGGACGCGCCGGCGACGGGCATCCGCGTACCGCTGGGCCGCCACCACGTCATCGTGAAGAGGGGCCACGCGATAACGCTGGACGAGACGATAGATTTCAAGCGGAGGGAGAGGTACTCTTTGGAACCGACGGCGGCGGCGGCGCTCGCCGGCCCCCGGTGAACCGCCCGGTTATGGCTCGGTAGCGCCGGAACTACTGCGGCCGGCGGCGGATGCCCCGCCCGGGCCGGACGAGGGCCGCCATGGCCGGCGCCCGCTCCGGCCGTTGCCATAGGGCGTAGAAGTTCCTCGTCTTGAAATAGTAGACGTCGTTTTTTCGAAAGAGCGAGAAGTTCGTCGCCAGGCCGTCGACGTAAGGTATGACTTCGACGTCGAGCTTGAGCAGCGCCGCCTCCTCCCAGCTGATACCCTCCCGTTTTTTGTGCCAAAACGGCCCAAGCCACCGAATAAGTTTTTGGAGGCGCTCCGTCCCGGCGGCGCCTTTCTTCTGTAACGGAAATTTCTTCCTCCCCCGCGAGTACTCGTAGAGGTCTTTGCGGAATCGGGCCAGGAAGGGCGAGAGGTCGCCACCGCAGTCCTCCAGGAAGTAATCCACGCCCTCGTTACGCGCCGGCGTCGTCGGGTCGTCGTAGACCTCCGTTATTATCACGCGCATGGCTCCCGGGCCGGCGTTGTACATCGCGCCGGCGAGCTTGACGCGGTTTATCCTCCCTTCCCGGGAGGCCCAGGATAATACGCCCCCGCCGCTCGTCGCCCGGGAGAATTCCTTGCCGTACGCCGCCGCGTTGGCCTGGTCGACCACTTCCCTCAAAAATTGCGCGCCTATTTCGACGTTGAAGCGGGCCACGTTGCGCACGGCGTAGCGGGAATTCACGGGCAGGCGGTTTATGCGCGTGGCCACCAGGCCGTGCGGCCCGGGGTACGTTATTTTGTAATTCGTGCCCTTGATGAGGTCCGCCGTGCACTGCATGTAGCCGGTGGCCGAGCCGCGGCCCCGGCCCACGCGGTAGCAGATGCCGTCCGCCAGCGTGTGGACGAAGCCGCACTCCTGGTAGCTTATCGCCATGACGAGCGCCACGAGGTCGGCGTCGGAGGGGTCGTATTTCTTGCCGGGGGTCGGCTCCCCCGCGGCGGGCGGCGGGCCGTAGCGTCTCCGCTCGGCGTTGACGCGGCTTCCCACTTCCCAGAAGGTGTGGTACAGACTGTGGTAGGGGTCGGCCTCGTTGTAGGCCTGGAAGTTGTCGAACTCGCGGAGGGGGAGCTCGGCCGGGAAACCTTTGATAGTGAATTTTTGGCTTAACACGTGCTCGAGCGTCGGCCGGCCCACGATGCGGCCCAACTCCTCGTCCGTCGCGGCGTAACCGCGGCCCGGCGGCAGGTTGTCCACTTCGTCGAGGATGCGTTCTTCCGCGGACGTGTCGTAGGGCAGCCGCGTCCGGAGCTCGACTACCCTGGCCGCGAAGTCGTCGTCGTACACGCCCGAGATGTTGCGCAGGGGCGCGTATTCGTAGGCGGGGTCGCACTCGGCCAACGTCGCGAGCGCCAGGTTGACGGTACGTTTGACGTAGTAGACGGCGCCCGAGGCCACCGCGCTGCCGTCCGCGCACGTGGGCGAGAAGTACAGGAACCCCGGCTCGGCGGCCCCTTCGGCCTCGTCGCCGAGGGCGTATATGTTCTCGACGCCGTCGATGGGCCCCAGGATGGGGTGGCTCGCGCGCGGGCTGTAATAGGGGAAGGCGTTCCGGCCCTCCTCGTCCCTGGCGATTAAAGGCTGCGGATTGTAGCGCGGGTCCGAGGAGGCGGGCAGCACGGCCACCGTCAGGTACTGCGATTTGACGTCGGGGGGGAAGGCG
>DATKXQ010000355.1:0-5982 GCA_035528975.1 bacterium | reverse complement strand
TGGGCGACGAGGATTCCGCGGCCACGGACTCCTTCGCGACCGGCATGTTGGACCACCCCCACTACACGCGGCCTCGCGAGCTGCGGGGGATGAGCGTGCCGGAAGTGCTGCTGTCCGGGAACCACGCGGAGATAGAGAAATGGCAGCGCGAGCAGGCGCGCCAACGAACGCGCGAGGTCCGGCCCGACTTGCTCGGGGAAGAAGACTGAAACCGCCGTGGCCGCCTTCTACATCGCCCTCGTGCATTGGCCCGTATACAACCGGGAGGGAGATACGGTCGCGACGTCGGTTACGCCCCTCGATTTGCACGACCTGGGGCGCATAGCGTTGACGTACGGCGTGGCCGGGTACTACGTCGCGGTACCCTACGAGTCGCAGCGGCGGCTGGTGGAAGAGATAATTTACCACTGGCGCGAGGGGGTCGGCGGCGAGCACAGCCCCCAGCGGCGGCGGGCGCTCGCGGCCGCGAAGGTCGTCGGCACCGTCGAGGAAGCCTTCGACGACGTGGCCGCCCGCGAGGGAACCGAACCCTTCGTCGTCGGCACGACGGCGCGTCGCGTCGCCGGAGCGATTCCGCCGGAGCGATTGGGGGACGAGGCCGCGGGACGGCCGGTGCTGCTGCTCTTCGGAACCGGCTACGGCCTGACGGAAGACATACTGCTCGCGGCGGACGCGACGCTTCAACCCGTAGCGGGCCGAGGCGACTTCAACCACCTGCCCGTCCGCGCCGCGGCGGCGATTTACGTCGAGCGCATACTCGGCGACAGCGCTTAATATAAAGAACGTCTCATCCATCAATTTTTTTTGGCATTCTTTAACTTTTCATCAATTTCAAGAGGTGCAAGAAATGCGTCCCGCCGTTCGGGAAATAGAAAAGACGGCGCTCAAGGATAAGGTCCCCGATTTCAAAATCGGCGATACGGTCCGCGTGGAGGTCGAAATCGTGGAGGGAGACCGGACCCGGACCCAACCCTTCGAGGGCGTCGTAATCGCCCGCAAGGGCTCCGGCCCTCGCGAAACATTCACCGTGCGACGCATCGCGTCCGGCGTGGGCGTCGAGAGGACTTTCCCCCTCCACTCGCCGCGGCTGGCCGGCCTTAAAGTCGTGCGGCGCGGCGAAGTCCGCCGCGCGAAGCTCTATTACCTCCGCCGGAAGGTCGGCAAGAAAGCGCGGGTCAAGGAAGGCCGGATCCGGCGCGTCACCGCCCAGCCGGCCAAGGGAGAAGAGGCGCCGGAAGAAGCGGCGCCGGAAGAAGAATCCTAAGCTATGTCGGCCGACGCCCCGACTCTTTTCGGGCCCTCCTCGCCGGACGGACCACTCGAGCTGGAGAATTTCGAGCGGGTCTTCTGGGAGGAGGGCTGGACACATGTGGCGGGGGTGGACGAGGCCGGCCGGGGCGCGCTGGCGGGACCGGTCGTGGCCGCGGCGGTCATCCTCCCGCCGGGGTACGACTGCGCGGGCCTCGACGACTCCAAGAAGCTGGACGCGGGCCGGCGCGAACGGATGTACGACGCGCTCACCACGGGCGCCGCGACCTGGGCCGTCGGCGTCGCGTCCGCCCAATTCGTCGACAAAGTGAATGTTCTGAATGCCGCGCTGACGGCGATGAAAAAGGCGTGCGAGCGCCTGGCGGTAAAACCGGATATATTGCTGGTGGACGGCAACAGGCCCGTGCCGGTGGTGATGCGCCAGCGGACCATAGTCGGCGGCGACGCGCGGTGCGCCTCCATAGCCGCCGCCTCCATCATCGCCAAGGTCTACCGCGACCGGCTGATGACGCTCCTGGACGCGAAATACCCCGGCTACGCCTTCGCCGGCCACAAGGGCTACGGCACCGACGGCCATTTGCAAGCGCTGGCCGAGCTCGGCCCCTCGCCGGCCCACCGCTTGAGCTTCGGGCCGGTGGCGCTTTTGGCCGGGGGGAAGGAAAACGCCCTCTTTCAATTATGACGGACGACCGTAAGGGCGAGGCGGCGAGGCGCCGGGCACTCGGCCGCGCCGGCGAGGACGCCGCGGCCGATTTTTTGCGCCGCCGCGGCTTCGAGCTGGTGGCGCGCAACTACCATACGCCCTACGGCGAACTCGACGTCGTGGCCGCCAAGGACGACGCCGTCGTGTTCGCGGAAGTGAAGACCGGCCGCGCCGGCTCGAGCGTCGACCCGCGGGCGCAATTCACGCCCCGCAAGGTATCCCGTTGCTACCAGGCCGCGCTGTACTACATGGACAAGGAGCACCCCGGCGAAGACGCCGACTTCCGCTTCGACTTCCTCGTCGTCATCCGCGAGAAGGGCCGATACGAGATCGAGCACTACGAGGCCGTAGCGCTGGACGACTACCTGCCGGCCGACGGGGACGATTAGGCGCGCGATTATGACCCGAACCCCGGCCGCATTAGCGAACCCGGCCGTCGAGGAAGTGCGGTGTCCGCTGTGTGGCGCCGAAGGAGGCCGGCGGCTCTCGACGCAGCTCGGCCGCTTCGGCGTCGTCAAGTGTCGCCGCTGCGGCCTCGTCCGCCTTGCGCCGCGCTTGACGCGGGACGCGGTCCGCGGCCTCTACGAAGAAGAGTATTACGCCGCAGGCGGGTACGACGATTACGCCGCGACGTTCGAGCGCTTCCGGCATATATTCGAACGCCTTTTCGCGCGCCGCCTGGCCATATTACGCCGCTACGTTAAATCCCCCGGCCGCATTCTCGAATGCGGCTGCGCCCACGGCTTCCAGCTCGCGTGGCTGCGCCGCCAGGGGTGGGACGTAGTGGGCACCGACGTCTCGCGCGCGGCCTCGGCCTACGGCCGCGAGCACTTCGGCCTGGAGGTTATCACGGCGCCGCTCGAGGAGGCGCCCTTGCCGCCGGCCTCGTTCGACGCGGCGTACCTGGTCGACGTCGTCGAGCACCTCTACGACCCCGCCGCGGCCCTCGCGAACGTCCGGCGGGCGCTTCGGCCCGGCGGCGCGATTCTGGTGCAGGTCCCGTACGAGCTCTACCATTGGGAGAAAGCGGCCCGGGCTTTGGGGGAAAGGAAAAAGATCGCGACGATCGCGCCCGACGCCGTTCCGTACCACGTGACGTTCTTCACGCCGCGCACGCTGAAGTTGATGCTTCAGAAATGCGGCTTCCGCGTGCTGGGCCGCCACAGCGGTAACTACGGCGTCATCCGGAGGCGGCTGGCGCCGCCGGATATCCGGCACGGCGGCGCGCTCGAAACGGCGGGCCGGTTTATATATTATAAACTTGGGTTGCGGGCGGCGCTGGGGGCGCTGGCCGTCGCGCTGAAGCAGGGCAGCGGCGTCATCTACGTGGCGACGCCCCGAGAGAAATGACGGCCCCCCGCGACAACGGCGTAACGGCCTTCGCCCCCTGCCGCATTGCCTTCGCCGGCGGCGGCACGGACCTGCCGGCCTACGCGGACCGCTTCGGCGGCGCGGTGCTCTCGGCGGCCGTGAGCCTGGGGGCGCGCGTTCGCGTCCGGCCGCTCGACATCCGGACCGTCGCGCTTATCCTGGAAGACTTCGGCCTGCGGGCGGACTACGGCAACGTCGAAGAAATCTTGAGCGACCCCCGGCCGGAGGTGGCGCTCGTGGGCCGGACGGTCGCGGAAGTGAGGCCGGCGGGGGGGGTGGAGGTAACGGTGCGGACGGGCCTGCCGCCCGGCTCGGGCCTGGGGACTTCGGGCGCCGTCGGCGTCGCCGTCGTGCACGCGCTGAACCTGTTCGCGGGGAGGGCGCCGGAAAAGGAGGAGGAGGCGGAACGGGCGTCCGTTATCGAAATAGAAAAATTGGGAAGGCCGGTAGGCCGCCAGGACCAGTACGCCGCGGCCTTCGGCGGCATAAATTTCTTCACCTTCGACTCCGGCGGCGTACGGCGCACATCGATACCGCTGGAGGGGTCAAAACGGCACGACTTCGAAAGCCATTTTATGTTATTCTTTTCGGGGCGGCGGCGCGACTCGGCCGAGGTCCTCGCGGACCAGCGCGCGCGCATCCTGGGCGGCAACGAGTGGACGCTCCAGCGACTCCACCACCTCAAGGCGCTGGCTCACGATATGCGCTCGGCGGTAATGGACGAGGACTGGTACCGCTTCGGCGAGCTCATGCACGGCGCGTGGCTCGCCAAGAAAAGCGTCTCGCCGAAAATCGCGGACGACCGGGCCACGGCCGTGTGCGCGCGGGCGCGGGAGTTGGGCGCGTGGGCGGTCAAGGTCACGGGCGCCGGGGCCGGCGGTTTCTACCTGGTGATGGCCTTGCCCTCCACCCAGCGCGCCGTCGCGGAATATTTAAAAAGCGAGGGGTTCAAACGGTACGAGTTCGACTTCGACTACGGCGGCGTGCGCGCCGACCGCGAAGGGATGTAAGCACAGATGCCTCGCGTTGAGGACGAAATAAACGAATATCTCGGCGCCGTGGCGGCGGTTGTCCGCCAAGTGGACGCCGCGGCGGTCCGCGAAGTCGTGGACGTCTTCGACCGCGCCTACCGGGAACGGGGCACGATTTTCCTCTTCGGGAACGGCGGCGGCGCGGCGACGTCGGCGCACCTCGCGTGCGACCTCGGGAAGGGCACCGCGGCCGTGGGGCGGCGGCGCATCAAGGCCGTCTCGCTCTCGACCAACGTAGCCGTAATCACGGCGTGGGCCAACGACACGGACTACACCAACACCTTCGGGGAACAGCTCTACAATCTGGCCGACGACCGCGACGTCGCGGTGGCGTTCTCCGGAAGCGGGATGTCGCCCAACATCATAAACGGCCTCAAAGTCATAAAGGAACTGGGCGGCACCGGCGTCCTGTTTTCGGGGGGCGACGGCGGCGAGGCCAAAGAGCACGCGGCCATCGCGATCCTGGTGCCGTCGCGCAACATGCAGATCGTCGAGGACGTGCACATGGCCCTGGGCCACGTCATCTTCACGTTGTTGCGGGACCGGATGGGCGGCGTCAAGGCGGACGGGAAATCGGCGTCGCTGTAGCGCCCCCCGGGAGTAGTGGAAACACTTTTCGGAGCGGAAGGCCGGTATCCGGCCAGTACCGTAAAGCTCGAGCTGGCCTCGTGGCATACGCCGGAGGACTTCGCCGAGCTCCTCAAAGCCCTGGCCGTTCTCCACAACCGCATCCTCATTCTGCGCAAGTGCAAGGCCGACACCAGGAAAGGCCAACTCCTGCACCCGGCGCTCTATCTGCCGGCCGACGAATTGTTGGTTATTAAAAACTTCCCGGCGGATGGACGGCCGTTCGAGTTCTACGCTTACCCCGCGATAGCCCGCACCGTCGCCGCGTTCCTCGCCGAGGTCGCCGCGGCCGCGCCGAGCCGCGTACCCTTCAAAACGCTCATATCGCTCTTCAGGGATGAGCTGGAACTCTTGACGAAACGCCGCTACGGCGAGGACCGCATCCGCCGCCTGCTCAAGCTCGACGTCCTCCAGGAGGGTCTCGTCGGCGCGCGCGTCTCGCTGGAGGAGTCGGCGGAGGAAAGCGCGTAGTGGCCGCCCGCTTCGAACTCGTCGCCGACTACGAACCGGCGGGCGACCAACCCCGGGCCGTCGCGCAGCTGGCGGAGGGCCTCGAGGCCGGCCACAAACACCAGACCCTTCTGGGCGTGACGGGCTCCGGCAAGACCTTCACCATGGCCAACGTCATCGCCCGCGTCGGCCTGCCCACCCTCGTCATAAGCCACAACAAAACGCTCGCCGCCCAGCTCTACGGCGAGTTCCTCCAATTCTTCCCGCGCAACGCCGTCGAGTATTTCGTATCCTACTACGACTACTACCAACCGGAGGCCTACCTCCCGGCCCAGGACGTCTACATCGAGAAAGACGCCGACATCAACGAGGAGATAGACCGCCTGCGGCTGCGCTCCACGGCCTCCCTCCTCGCCCGCGACGACGTCGTCATCGTGGCCTCCGTCTCGTGCATATATAACCTCGGCTCGCCGGAGGAGTTCCGCAAGTTCCACCTCTTCCTCGAACGGGGCCAAAAGCTCGACGTCGGCG
>DATKXQ010000354.1:0-6738 GCA_035528975.1 bacterium | reverse complement strand
GGTATCTTCGGCGGCCGGGCCGGCGGCTACGTTCTGACGTTCCTCGAGCACCTCGCCAAGCCCGTGGTCACGACGTTGCATACGGTCCTGGCGGAGCCGAAGCCGAAGCAGCGCCAAATCTTACAAGCGGTATGCGCGGCGTCGGCGGCCGTCGCCGTCCAGGCGCGGAAGGCGGCCGAATTTCTCACCGGCCTCTACGGCGTCCCCGCCGCGAAGGTCCACGTCATTCCCCACGGCACGCCGGACGTCCCGTTCGCCGACCCGGCGCCTTTCAAGAAGGAGATTGACGCCGAGGGCCGGCAGGTCCTCCTCACCTTCGGCCTTATCAGCCCCCGCAAGGGTATCCAGGTGGCGATCCGGGCCTTGGCGGAGGTTCTGCCGCAGTTTCCCACGTCGTTATACATAATCCTCGGCGAGACGCACCCGGCCATCAAAAAGCGCTACGGCGAAAGCTACCGCGAGTCCCTCCAGAAGATGGTCGTCCGCCTCGGCCTGCGCGATAAAGTGCGCTTCGTGAATCGCTTCGTAACCCTCCCGGAGCTGCTGACCTATCTCCGGGCGGCGGACATCTACGTCTCGCCGTATCTGGACGAGGACCAGATTTCGTCGGGGACGCTGGCGTACGCGGTGGCTTGCGGCCGGGCCGCGATATCGACGCCCTACTGGTTCGCGCAGGAGCTGCTGGCCGACGGCCGGGGGGTCCTGGTGGAATTCCGCGATTGGCGGGGGCTGGCGTTCTGGATAACGGAGCTCCTCGCGAACGATGGGGTCCGCCTCGACATCGCCCGGAAGGCGTACGCTTACAGCCGGGGCACGACGTGGGCCCGGGCCGCGGCCTCGTACGAGAAGCTGTTCCGGAACGCGGCAGCCGCGCCGCGGCGCGGCGGTAAAGCGTTTCGCACGTAGCGGCGAGCGGCCATTCGCCGCCGGCCAAGGGCCCCGGCAAGGGCTTTTATGACCTTGTCTGCGCAGCCGGCAATAGACGCAGGCGCAGTCAAAAAAACCCGGCCTCACGGCCGGGATTTTTTTAGTAAGGCGATACGGGGAAATTACGGCTCACTTCTCGTAGGCGTAGACGACCTGGCCGGCGGCCGGGTCGAAGTACGTGACGCGGGGTTTGCCGTCCGAGCCCAGCGCCAGGCCGCAGCGGCCTCCGGCGTCGTAGCAGCTCGCGACGACGCTCGTGGCCCAATCGCCGCCCTTCTTGTGGGCGTAGGTGACGTTCTTGGCCGAGGCATTGTAAAACGCGACGTGGGGCGCGCCGGACGAGTCCAGCGCCAGCGCGGCGCCGGTGCCGCCCGCCACGGCGAAGCTGAGCGCCGTCTTCTGCCACGTCCCGCCGGCGCGCGTGGCGTACTTGAGGCGGCCGTTGTCGACGTCGTTGTATAGGATGTGCGGGTTGCCGGCGTCGTCCAGGACGAGGGCCGGCCTCTTGCCGACGTCGCCGGCGCCGTCCACCGTCTCGAAGTCCCAAAAACCCTTCTCGCTCCAGGCGTATTTCAGCGAGCCGTTGGTCCGGTCGTAGTAGGCGACGTGGGAATCGCCGTTCGCGTCCAGGCGAAGGCTCGAGTAAAGGCCGACGTCGGCCGAGCCTTCGATCACCAACAGCCGCCACTTCTTGCCGTCGAAGCGGGCGTAGTTTAAGACGCCGCTCGTCTCGTCATAATACGATATGTGGGGGTGTTTGGCGGCGTCCGTCCCGATGGAGGGCCGGCGCCCCACGTTGCCGTCGTCGTCCACCGTAACGAAGCCGGAGCCGCGCATGTTGTTGTAGAACAGGTCGTAGACCGGCCGGCCGCCGTAGAAGGCGATGTGGGGCTCGTCGCCGCTGTCGAGGGCGAGCGACGCCTCCTTGCCCTCGCCGTAGCCGCTCGAGCCCACGGCCCGCACCACCAGGCTGTTGTCTTTGTAGGTGGCGTAGACCACCAGCGACTGGCCGCTGTTGTCCATAAAGGCTACGTGGGCGGCGCCGTCGCCGGCCATCACGAGGGAAGTATCCACAGCCGGTGCCGCGGCGTGGACGTTAACTTTCTCCCACTCCGGCTGGGGGGTCGGGCCCGGGCCGTCGTCGTCGCCGCAAGACAACGCGAAAGCGAACACGAACGCGGCCGCCGCCAGCGCAAGCAATTTCTTCAAGGCCGTACCTCCTGAGGTTGTGCGGTTAAGGTTTCGTGAAAGGTACTACATATCCGTGTCGCGGACAAGGGAAAAAGAAACCCCCTAACTCGCCGGGGCGCCGAATATGCTATAATATTTACAGGCGCCCGTAGCTCAGCCGGATAGAGCAGCGGCCTTCTAAGCCGCCGGCCGCAGGTTCGAGTCCTGCCGGGCGCGCATCGGAGACGGTAACGTCTCCTTTCGCGTCAATCCGCAACGGGGGTCAGCGAAGCCATGAACGAAAAGGAATCGTCCCTCCTCGTGGGGTGGAAACAGATCGCCGCCTACCTCCACTGCGCCCAGTCCACGGCCCGCCGCCAGGCCCGCGAAAAGGGCCTCCCCGTCTTCCGCGTGGGCGGGAGCGTGCGGGCCCTCGCCGCCGACATCGACCGGTGGCTGGAGGCGCAGCCGCGGGCCGAGGCCGCGGCGGGAGAGGGCGAAGAACCCCGGGCGCTAATCCTGGAGGGCGACGACCTCCCGACGGCCCTCTCGAGCCTGGGCGGCCGGGCGGCGAAGCTCCGCTACGCGCTGATACCGCTGGGCGTGAAGGAGGCGGAATTCGCCCGCATCCAGGAGTTGCTCCAGTCCGCGGAGGAGAAGTACCAGCGCCTCGTCGAGCAGGTCCCGGTTTGGATATGGGAAACGGACGGGGCCGGGGAATTCACGTACTCGAATCCCCGGTCGTTCGAGATCCTGGGTTACGAGGCCGGCGACTTCGCGGGCTTCGCGCCGACGGAGTTCGCGGTCGCGCCGGAGGACGCCGAGCGCTTCGAGCGGTCCTTCGCCGCGGTGAGAGAGAGCGGCTCCATCATGAAGGGGTTCCGCTGCCGGTTCGTCCACCGGGACGGTTCGCGGCGGTGGTTGGAGACCGACGCCGAGCCGGCGTTCGCCGCCGACGGCAGCTTCGCGGCGGTCCGGGGCGTCAGCCGCGACGTCACCGCCGCGGTGGTGGCGGAGGACGAGCTGCGGCAGCACCGCGACCGCCTCGAGGAACTGGTGGCGGCGCGCACGGCCGAGCTGCAGGAAGTCAACGTCGGCCTCCAACGCGAAATCGCCGAACGCGAACGCGCGGAGAGGGCACTGGAAGAACAGCGGAACCGGCTGCGGATGATCTTCACCGTCACGCCCGACCTCCTGGTCCTCCTGGATCGCGACTTCGTCTACCGCGCCGTCAACCCGGCCTTCTGCCACTTCACGGGGAAGCGGGAGGAAGAGCTCCTCGGTCGAACGGACTTCGACGTCTTCCCGCGGCCCGAGGCCGAGGTCTATCGGCGGAGCGACGAGGAGGTCTTGGCCTCCGGCGAGCTGCACATCCTGGAACGGGAGGCCTCCGACGCCGATGGCACGACGCGGTGGCTGCAAGTCGCCAAGGCACCGATCTTCGGCGCCGCGGGGGCCGGCGGCCTGCTCGTTTCGGCCCGCGACATAACGACCCAGAAGGGAATCGAGGCCGCGCTGCGCGAGAGCGAAGAGAAATACCGCTTCCTCATAAACAGCGCCGACTTCCCCATAATGTTTTTCGACACGGACCTCAAACTCGCGCTTATGAACAGAAGCGGGGCCCGGAACCTCGGCGGCAAACCGGAAGACTTCATCGGCAAAGCGCTCCCCGAACTCCTGCCCGAGATGGCCGAAAGCATCGCGGCCCAGCTCCGCCGGATCATCGCCTCCGGAAAGAGCGAGGAGGCGGAGGACAAGGTGGCGCTCCCCTCCGGCGAGCGATGGTTCTGGTCCAACCTCCACTGCGTGCGGAACACGGCCGGCGAGAAAATGGGGGTCCTGGTCATCTCCCACGACATCACCGCCCGCCGCCAGGCGGAGCGGGCCATAAAATATCACACCGAGGCGCTGCGGGAGAGCGAGGAGAAATATCGCGACCTGTTCGAGAACGCCAACGACCTCATCCAGAGCGTAACGCCGGAGGGGCGGTTCGTTTACGTTAACCGGGCGTGGAAAGAAACGCTGAGTTACAACGACGACGAAGTGCAAGATATTTCGCTGTTCGACATTATACATCCCGCCAGCCGGACCCATTGCAGGGAGGTCTTCGAACGCGTCATCGGCGGCGAGCGCGTGGACAACGTCGAGGCCGTCTTCGTGGCGAAGAACGGCCGCGAGGTTATAGTGGAGGGAAGCGCGAGCTGCCGCTTCGAGAAAGGCGAACCGGTTTCCACGCGCGGTATCTTCCGCGACGTCACCGCGCGCAAACGGGCCGCCGAAGAGCTACGCGAGAGCGAGGCGCGGTTGCGCCGGATAATCGAGACCGCCGGCGAGGGCGTGTGGCTCATCGACCGCGACGGGAAGACGACGTTCGCCAACGAGCAGATGGCCCGCATGCTCGGCTGCGACCTCGACGAATTCCTCGCGGGCCATTTGTACGATTTCATGGACGAGGAGGGCCGGGCCCTGGCCGCGGCGTACATGGAGCGCCGCCGGGAAGGCATCAGAGAACAGCACGACTTCCGCTTCCGCCCCAAGGACGACTCGACCGTGTGGGCTCTCCTGGAGACCGCACCCATCTTCGACGCCGACGGCGAGTTCGACGGCGCGTTGGCCATGGTCACTGACATTACCGAGCGCAAACAGGCCGAGGAGCGGCTCCGCGCCAGCGAGGAACGCCTGCGCGCGCTCTTCGAGCTCTCCGCCGAGGCCATAATCGTTTTGGACCCGAGGAGCATCGTCGTCGACGTCAACCGCAGATTTAGCGATTGGCTCGGCTTCGAGGCCGCGGAAGTCGTCGACAAAAAAATAGCCGACGTTCCGTTCGCCGTGGCGGAGGAAAAGGCGAAAACCGAGGCCGCGCTCCGCCGTCGCTTCCGCGGCGAGGTAGTCCCGCCGTACGAGCTGACGCTGGTCACCAAGAGCGGCGAAGAACGGCGCGGAAAGGTGCGCGGCGACATCCTTAGAAACGAAAAAGGCGAGCCGATCGCCGACCTCGTAATGATAAAGGCCTTAGACGACGCCCCGGCCGAAGCGCCTCCGGCCGACGGTTTAAAAACGCCGCCCTAAAAACCGGCGGTCCCCCACTACCGAAACGGCGCGCCCGGCGCCGTTTTTTTTACGCCCTGCGGCCCTTTAGGCGGAATTCGGCGTTATTTACGCTTTTTGAGCACTCCTGCGCCCTAAAAATAGATTATTAATTTAGTATACATAATAATAAGGACCGCCCTCACGGAAATGAGGAAAGTCCACATGAAAATATTGCAACGCCGGGACTAGTATTTAAAACGACGCCATCTCCGAGACGCCATTCCCAAAGGAGACGCCGCATGGCGGCCGAGAGCGGGTTCGACGAAGACAAGCTGCGAAAGATCCGCGCCCAGACGCTCATAACGTTCGGCAAGGACTTCCTGCGCTCGGGGCGATACCGCAATGCGCTGCGGGCGTTCGGGGACGCCATCGAATTGGACCCGGGCGACGTCCGGGCGCTGCTGGGCCGGAGCTTGGCGCTGACGCGGCTGGGCCGTTATGACGAGGCGCTCCAGGCGGCGGACGTCATCTTCGAGCAGGAGGCGGACTCGCCGCACGGCTACAACGCGCAGGCCGTATGCTACCACGCGACGGGCCTGGAGGCGGAGGCGGAGGAGGCGTTCAGGAAGTCTATCCTGTTCGGCCCCGACGTCGCCGGCAACTACTATAACTTCGCGTGTTACTGGGCGTCGCTGGGCAACGCGGGCCAGTGCCGCGAGTTCCTGAAAAGAGCGATCGAGCTCGAACCGCGCCTGAACGTGCTCGCGGCTACGGACGTCGATTTCTCCCGCTTCCGGATGGAGGAGTGGTTCCTCGACGTCATCGCCTTTAAATAACGGAAGTGGCGGCCGCGCCTCGAGGCGATGCCTCGCCGGTTGCGGACCGCCCGTACCTCCTTTAGGTGACCGCCCCTTCGGGGGCGGTTTTAATTTCGGCGGCGGGCGGCGGCGCTTTACAACGGCGGCGAAATAAGTTATAGTGTAGCGCGACGGTGGGCGTAGCTCAACTGGTTAGAGCGCCAGACTGTGGATCTGGAGGTTGGGGGTTCAAGTCCCCTCGCCCACCCCACACATGCGCCAGTAGCTCAGCTGGATAGAGCGACGGCCTCCGGAGCCGTAGGTCGCAGGTTCGAATCCTGTCTGGCGCGGACGTTCGCAGCCCACCTGCCGGGGAGGAAAGGTTGCGGGTTCGGCGCACACGGAAATTGGTTCTCCCGCTCGTCGCGGCTCCGGCCGCGGCGGCGGGAGACGTTTTTATACGGGGTCGGATTATAAGGCGCCGTAGCGCGGCGGCTCGACGAGCAAAAGCAACGGGAGGAAAGAGATGAGGCATCTCGGCGCGATAGCAACGACGCTCGCAATGCTGGCGGCCGCGGCCGGGGGCCGGGACGCCGGCGTCTCGTGGGTGGAGTCGGCGGGGAAGTGCTCCTTTCCCTTCTCCGGCGACGTGGCGCTCATAAGCGACGACGTGGAAGCCGTCGCCGCGGCCTACCGCCTCACATACCGGCGCGAGGGGGCCGACGACATCGACTTCGTGGAGGCCGAGTTCTACAGCTGGGAGGTCCACTGCGCGAAGACCAAGAACCGGCTGCAGGGCTACGAGTTTCCGCCG
>DATKXQ010000353.1:0-3022 GCA_035528975.1 bacterium | reverse complement strand
GCAACGGCCGCATCCAGTATTTTACCGCGGCCGGGAGTTACCTCGGCGAATGGGGCGGCGTAGCGCAGTGCAGCGGCCTTGCGGTCGCCCCCGACGGCAACGTGTACGTGACTACTACCGATGACGAATGCGTGAAATTTTTTACGCCCACCGGGAGCCTACTCGGCAGATGGGGCTCCGAAGGACCGGGCGAGGGCCAGTTCACTTGGATTTGGGAAATCGCCGTGAATAAAAGCGGCCGCGTCTTCATCGCCGATAGACGGAACAACAGGATACAGTTCTTCACGTCCACGGGCGACTTCTTGGGAAAATGGGGCGCTAAAGGCGCGAACGACGGCCAATTCGACCAGCCCTACGGCCTCGCGGTCGCCCCGGACGGAGTAATCTACGTTACGGACGAAGGAACGGACCGGGTACAATACTTCAAATGACGACTCCGCGTCGGCGGTAGGCCGGGTTCGACGCCGAGCCCTCGCTCCCGGGGTTACGCGTAACGCGGCGGCAGGGAAAGCCTAACCCCGGCATCCTTTATCCGGCTACCCGGCCGGCGCCGCCGTTCGTCGGGGCGAAATCATTTAAAAAGCCGGCGCGGGGCCGGCTTTGGCGTTTTCGACCGTCGTTTATCTCTTTATCTCCGCCTGCCGCGCGCGGGCGCCGAGGCGCGCCTTCATCCGGGCAACGAGCTCGTACGGGACCTCGAGGTCGCCGCGGCCCACGCCCACCTCGATGCCGGGCTTGGCGTCGCCGTGGAAGTCGGTCCCGCCGGCGGCTAACAGGTCGTACTCGTCGACGATGCGTTTCAGGAACGCGGTGTCGGTGGGCAGGTGGTCGGAGTAGTAGACTTCGACGCCGTCCAGGCCGGCGCGGATCAGCTTGTAGATCATGTTCTCCGTAATGCGGGCCGGCAGCGCGTAGATGCCGGGGTGGGAAAGGAAAGCCAGGCCCCCGGCGCCGTGGATGAGGTCGATGCCCTCCTCGGCCGTGAGGCGCCGCCGGTGGACGTACGCCGGCTTATTGTGGGCGAGGTACTTCTCAAACGCCTCCTGGAAGTCGGCGACGTAGCCTTTCTCCACCATGACCTCGGCGATGTGGGGCCGGCCCAAAGTCCGGCCCTTGGCCTTCGCCGCCACCTCCTCGAGCGCGATGGGCATCCCCAGCTCGGCCAGCTTCTCCAGGACCTTGGGGTTGCGCAGCCGGCGGTACTCGCGCACCTCTTCCAGCGTTGCGACGAGGCGCTCTTCGGCGGGGTCGATGAAGAGGCCGATGACGTGCACGTTCTTGGGCGTAAAGTTGCAGCTCATCTCCACGCCCGGGATAACCTCGAGGCCGTTCTGCGCGCCTTCGGCGAACGCTTCGGCGTTGCCGTCCACGCCGTCGTGGTCCGTTATCGCCAGGGCGGAAAGTCCCAGATTGACCGCGCGCCGCACTACTTCCGCCGGCGTAAAGGAACCATCGGAATAGGAGGTATGGACGTGAAGATCGACGTAACCGGGCATCACATGTAGCCAAGCGCCTCGAGGCGCTTGCGCACTTTCTCCTCCTCTTCTTCGGAATACACTCCCTCCGTCCCCGGCGGCGCGAGGTACCCCATCTTCTCCAGCTTCGCTATAACGCGGGCGGCGCTCTCGTCGGGCGTCTCGCCGTCGGTGGCGCAAACTACCTCCGGCTCCTGCGGCTCCTCGTAGGGGTCGGAGACGCCGGTAAAATTCTTGATTTCGCCCGCGAGTGCTTTCTTGTATAAACCTTTCGCGTCGCGCTCGACCAGCACCTCGAGCGGGCATTGGCAGAAAACCTCGACGAAGTCGCCGATGAGCGCCCGATTCTCGGCGCGGATATTCCGATACGGCGAGATGGCGGCGGCGATGGCGACGACGCCGTTGCGGCTCAAGAGGTGGCACACGAAGCCGATGCGGCGTATGTTGATGTCGCGGTCTTCCTTGGAGAAACCGAGGCCCTTGGAGAGGTTGGTCCGGACGACGTCGCCGTCGAGGACCTCGACCTTCCGGCCGCGGCGCCGCAGCTCCGCTTCCACCAGTTGCGAGACCGTAGTCTTGCCGGCGCCCGAGAGGCCGGTAAACCAGATGGTGAATCCTTTCTCTTCCATAAACACTCCTACGTGATGTAAAGAACGAGCGCCGGCGTTTCGCCGCCCGACTGCGGCCGCAAAGCCCCGCCGGCGCGTTGACTACTTCTTCTTCTTTTTCTTAATGTTCAAGATATTGCGGCTTATAACCAACTTCTGGATTTCGCTCGTGCCCTCGCCTATCTCGGCGAGCTTGACGTCGCGGTAGATGCGCTCGAGGGGATAGGATTTGTCGTAGCCCAGGCCGCCGTGTATCTGGATGGCGTCGTAGGCGACCTCGCGCCCCACCTCCGAAGCGTAGTACTTCGCCATCGCCGCCTCGGTAGTGTACGGCAGGTCCGCGTCCTTGAGGGCGCCGGCCGAATAGACCAGGAAACGCGCCGCCCGGATTTTAGTCGCCATCTCGGCGATCTTCCACTGTATGGCCTGCTTGGTGCCGATGGGCTTGCCGAACTGGACCCGCGTCTCGGCGTGTTTGACGGCGAGCTCGAGCGCGGCCTGGCCCAGCCCCAGCGCCATGGCGCCGATGCTGATGCGGCCCGCGTCGAGCGCCACCATGAACAATTTAAAACCTTCGTTGAGCTCGCCCAACAAATTCTCCTTCGGGACGCGGCAGTCCTCGAAGAAAATCTCGGAGGTGTCGGAGCCGCGGAGGCCCATCTTGTTCTCCTTGCGGCCGTAGTTGAAGCCGGGGGCGTCGGCGGGTACGATTATGGAGCTGACGCCGTAGACGCCCTTGGACTTGTCGGGGTCGGTCCGCACGGTGGCGAAGTTGACGACGGGCCAATCGCGCTTAGTATTGGTGATGAAGCATTTCTGGCCGTTGATGACCCACTCGTCGCCGTCGAGGACGGCGGTGGTCTTGGTATTGCCGGCGTCGGAGCCGGCGCCCGGCTCGGTCAAGCCGAAGGAGCCCATCAACTCGCCCGAGGCGAACCT
>DATKXQ010000352.1:0-4201 GCA_035528975.1 bacterium | reverse complement strand
TCCAAACCGCCGTGCCCGCTCTCCAACGAGCGCAACGCCTTCTGCAGCGCCTCGCCGAAGGTGCGGCCCAGCGCCATCGTCTCCCCCACCGACTTCATCGACGTCGTGAGTACGTCGTCGGCGCCGGGGAATTTTTCGAAGTTCCACCGCGGGACCTTGACGACGACGTAGTCCAACGTGGGCTCGAAGCACGCCGGCGTCTCGCGGGTGATGTCGTTGCGGATCTCGTCGAGCGTAAGGCCGACGGCGAGCTGGGCCGCTATTTTGGCGATGGGGAACCCCGTGGCCTTGGAGGCCAGCGCCGAGGAGCGGCTGACGCGCGGGTTGATCTCGATGACGACGACGCGGCCGTCCTCCGGGTTGACGGCGAACTGGACGTTGGAGCCGCCGGTGTCGACGCCCACCCGCCGGATGACGGCACGGGCCATGTCGCGGAGGCGCTGGTACTCGACGTCGGTGAGGGTCTGCGCCGGCGCCACCGTTATGGAGTCGCCGGTATGCACGCCCATGGGGTCGACGTTCTCGATGGAACATATCACGACGACGTTATCGGCGGCGTCGCGCATAACCTCGAGCTCGAACTCCTTCCAACCTAAAACTGATTCCTCGAGCAGCACCTCGCCGATGGGCGACGTCGCCAGGCCGCGCGCCACGGCCTCCTCGAACTCGACGGCGTTGTAGGCCACGGCGGCGCCCTCGCCCCCCAACGTGAACGACGGCCTGATGACCAGCGGATAGCCGAGCTCGCCGGCGACCTCGCGCGCCGCGTCGAGCGCGCCCACCGCCTGCGCGCGCGGGACCGGAAGCCCCGCCGCGACCATGGCCGCGCGGAAGAGCCGCCGGTCCTCCGCGGTGCGGATGGCGCGCAGGCTGGCGCCTATGAGGCGGACGCCGTTCTCGCGCAGGATGCCGGCCTCCGCCAGCTGGACGGCGAGGTTGAGCGCGGTCTGGCCGCCCACCGTGGGCAGGAGCGCGTCCGGCTTCTCGCGCTCGATGATCTTGGCGACCGCGCTGAGCGTGAGCGGCTCCACGTACGTCGCCGCGGCGTACTCCGGGTCCGTCATAATAGTCGCCGGATTGGAGTTGACGAGGACGACGCGGTACCCCTCGGCGGCGAGGGCCTTGCACGCCTGCGTCCCGGAGTAGTCGAACTCGCACGCCTGGCCTATTACGATGGGGCCGGCGCCGATTACCATTATCGTCTCGATGTCGCTGCGCTTGGGCACGGTCAGAAGTCGAACTTGCGCTGCGTGGCGTCCGCCAGGAGCGACAGGAAATCGTCGAAATTGTATAAGGCGTCGTGGGGCCCGGGCGCCGCTTCCGGATGGTACTGGAGGCTCATCGCCGCGTACTCGTCCGCCCGCAGGCCCTCGACGGTCCCGTCGTTGAGGTTGACGTGCGTAACGCGCACGCCCGCCGGCAGCGACGACTCGTCGACGGCGAAGCCGTGGTTCTGGGAAGTTATCTCGACGCGGCCGGTGGCGAGATTTTTCACCGGGTGGTTCGCGCCGTGGTGACCGAACTTCAGCTTGTAGGTGCGCGCGCCCAACGCGAGGCCGAGGAGCTGGTGGCCGAGGCAGATGCCGAAGACGGGCAACCGGCCGAGCGCGGCCTTTACGGTCTCGACGACGTACGGCAGCGCCGCCGGGTCGCCCGGGCCGTTGGAGAGAAACAGCGCGTCGGCTCGAGCGGCCAGGATATCATCCGCCGTAGTCGCAGCCGGGAAGACGACGACCTCGACGCCGCGACGGCCGAGCTCGCGCAGGATATTGTTTTTGAGGCCGCAGTCGAGCGCCGCCACGCGCCACCTCGCTTCGCCCTCCGCCGGCGAGACAACCTCGACGGCGTCGCGCGTCACCTCCCGGACCAGGTCGCGTCCCGCCATGGGCGGCGAGGCCAGTACCTGCTCGAGCACCTCGCTCTCGCCGTAAGTCCCGACCGCCACCGCTCCGCGCATCGCGCCCGCCTCGCGGATGTGGCGCGTCAGCGCCCGGGTGTCGACGCCGGAAAGGCCGACGACGCCGTGGCGCTCCAGGTATTCGCCCAACGACGCCTTCGCCCGCCAGTTGCTGTAGCAATCCTCGTAGGAGCGGACGACCAGCGCCGCCAGGAAGAGGCCCCGCGACTCCGCGTCGTCGTCGTTGACGCCGTAGTTGCCGACGTGCGGGCAGGTGAGCGCGACTATCTGGCCGGCGTAGGACGGGTCCGTCAGGACCTCCTGGTAGCCGGTCATGGCGGTATTGAAGACCACTTCGCCCAGCGCCACGCCTTCGCTCGAGCCGAAGCCCTCGCCGCGGAAGGTCCGGCCGTCCGCCAATATCAAAAAGGCGTCACCGGTCATATAAAAAAATACGCCGGCTCCCGGAGGGCCGGCGTTTCCTGGCGTCAACACATGTTAAAAGGGTATACGTCATCGCTTCTTCTGCGCCGCGGCGCCGTATTTTGACGGCGATATTACTATTTATCGCGGAGGCCGTCCAGCGTTTTTTTCGCGTCCGGCACCGCCTCGAAAAAGGCGACGATTTTCTCGCAGTTGTAGTCGTCGCAGCCGGCGCAGGTGGCGAGGCCGCGGCCGGTTACGCACGCCCGGATCTCGCACTCGCGCGCATGGCCGCACTTCCGCTCCCCCGCCGTCGTACAGCCGTCGCACCACACGTGCTCCGGTTTGATATCGCCGCCGTACTGCTCGGACCACCGGCGGGAGATCTCCGCGATCTTCTCGCCGTCGTTCGCCTGAGTGGCGACGTACGCCGGGCAAACGCCACACTCCAGGCCGCAAGCGCCCAACAGCTCTTCCATTTGCATACTCCCGCTCGAGGGTTAGTACGAATGTCCCAAGTATTAATACATTAACGCATAAAAGGCGTTGCGTTGTCAAACAAATTCCGCCGCGCCGCCGAACGACGGCCCGAAGAAAAAGCCGCCCCCGGAGGGGCGGCTTCGTTCGTTCGATAGCGCGTTATTCGGCGACGACGAGCTTGTGGGCCGCGACGTTATCGCCCGCCGTTAGGCGGTACACGTAAACGCCCGGCGGGACTTTCGAGCCCCCGCCGTCGAGGCGCCAGACCACGTCATGGACGCCCTCGCCGTAGGGCCCCGCGGCCGGCGTCGCGACGAGGCGGCCGGCCAGGTCGTAAACCTCCAGCCGCACGTCGCACGGCTCCGGCAAAGCGAAAGTTATCGTCGCTTCGCGGCGCGCGGGGTTGGGGTAGCTCTGCGCCAGCGCGAAGGCCTTAACGCGGGACGCGCCGGCGGTGCCCTCGCACGGGCCGTACTCCTCCGCCGGGCCGCCGAGCGGGACGGCCTCGAGCCAGTACCGGAAAGTCCGGCCCGGTTCCGCGGCATCGACGTACTCGTACGGCGGCTTGCCGGTTATCAACGCGTCGTTGAGCTTCACGCGGCCCGCGACCGCGGCCTCGCGCTTAGGCGCCCGGTAGAGGTTGAAGCCGGCGACGTCGGCCTCGCCGTCCGTCCGCCACGTCAGCGCCACGCCGTCGCGGCGACCTTGCGCGTCGAAGTCGAGGACGACGCCCGTAGAAGTAGAATAGGTTATGCGCACGTCATTCAGGCGCGGCGTATTGGCGGTATTGCTCGTGAGCAGGCGCGCCCTATACTGGAAGAAGCGCCGGCCGCTCTGGATGTAGTTCTTGAGGTCGGCGCCGGAAGTGGTTATGTCCGAGGACCAATTCCCCATATTGCCGGAGTCGTTGGAGGCGCGGACCTGGAAGCGCACGGACGTCCCGGCGGGGAGGCCGGCGCCCCAGTAGATATGGCCGTACGCGGGCGAGCCGCCGGTGTTCAGGATGGAGGAATCGAGCTCTCCCGAGGAGCGGTAGCCGTAGGTGATGGACCACCAGTCGGCGGAGCCGGCGTCGAGGGCCGAACTCACGATGTCCTGGACGGCGTCGCCGTCGACGTCGTCGACCCAGATGCTGGAGGCGCCGTTGTAACCGGAGGCGATGGTACCGCGGGAGAAGTTCTCGCTGCCGTCGTTCTGCCACCAATCGAGGGTGTCGCCGAGTTGGGCGGTGGTGAGGATATCGACGTCGCCGTCCCAGTCGGCGTCGAACCCCACGATGTCGTACGCGCCGTTGTAGTTGTTGGCGAGGTTGTGGCGGGTAAAGGCGGGGGGCGAGCCGCCGCGGTTCTCCCACCAGTCGATGGAATCGGAGCCGATGGCGGCCGAGAGGATGTCCATGCG
>DATKXQ010000351.1:0-2131 GCA_035528975.1 bacterium | reverse complement strand
TAGTCCACGTAGCGGCGGTCGACGCCGGCGGCGTATCTGAAGTTAACGAAGGAATCGTTCCGCGCCGTGACGCTCAGCGACGGGTTCGCCTGCCAGAGTACCATATCGCCGCCCAGCGCCCGGTCGTAGGCCGCGTAGAGGTCGGGAGTAACGGAACGGAGGCCGGCGCGGTTGACCTGCGTTTCGCGGCGGCCGTAGAATTCCGCGCCCCGCGTCCCGAGGGACTCCGGCTGTATAAACGACATATCGGCCCGGAAATCATCCGATATCTCGCTGTAGCTGAGTATGAAAATATCCGTCAAACCCGGGTAGGAAAACGTCGCGCCGTAGAGATAACCGTCGCCCTCGTCGCCTTCGGTCGCGCTCCTGGCGCCGGAACCGGTTAGGAAAAAGCCGCCCGGCAAGGCGAACCGGCCCTCGGCCTCGCCGACGTTGTTGTACGTAGCGGCGTCTTCCCCCGCGTACGGTTCGCCGGTCGGCACCACGTCGCCGAGCTGGCGCCGCCCCACGCCTCCCGCGCCGACGGTATGGCCGCCCGGGAGGTCCCACGTCGCCCGGGCCACGGCGACGTTGTCCCCCGGGAACCGCGGGTCGTCGTCCTTGAGCACGACGTCCAGGCCGCCCAGGGTGACGGGACCCGCGCGGCCGGAACCCTTGACGCCGCCCCCGATTTCGGTCAACCGGCGCGTATAGACCAAATCGAACGGCAAGTCGAACAGCTCGAGATTCTCGGTGAAGAACGGCCGTTTTTCGAGGAGGAAGATCTCGGTGGGCTGGAGGCTGATTTCCGCCGGGTCGGCCTCGTTGTAGGCGTAGTCGGGGAGGAACGTCGCCATCGCGTTCACGTTCGAGCCCGGCCGGTATTCGACGTCGAACCCTGCGCGGGGGTCGAACTCCCAGCCGTCGGTCGGCTCGAGGAGGGGCCAGGCCGTCGATTCCCGGGCGTCCTCGGCCCGAGCCGTGGCGTACGGCGTTAGCTTGAAGGGTTTCGGCGGCGGGAGGTTTTCGAAACCTTCCATGCGGCCGAATTCGGATACGCGGTTGGGATTCGTACCCTCGCACACCCAGTAGCTCTCCTCGTAGACGGGTTTGCGGAAGCGCAGGAAGTTGACGCCGAAGGACGCGGCCTTGCGGTCGTAGCGGAAGGAAGTCCACGGTATAGCCATCTCGCAATACCAGGCGTCGGCGCCGATGCCGGTTTTGGCCTCCCAATGGCTGTCGTACTCCGGGCCGCTGTCCTCGCCGTCCTGCGTCACGGTCCCGTCGAAACGGGTGCCGCGGCAGTTAACCATGAAGTCGTAGCAATCCCGGCGGCTATTCGTCGAATCGAGCAGTACGTCGATGCTGTCGTCGTTGTTGAGGAACATGTCGCGGACCGTGGCGCCGGCGACCAGGCGCGTCGGGTCCGGCTCGTGGCATACCCAGCCGACGTAGAGCGCGCGGTCGTCGTAGAGCACGTAGACCTCGGTGGCCGCGTCGGGGGTGGAGCCTAGCGCGGGCCGGAATTGGCCGAAGTCCCGGGCCGGCTCCGACGTGAACCACACTTCTTCGAGGACGCCGTCGATAACGGGGGGCGTGGCGACCCGGGCCGCTTCCATCGTTGTCGCGCCGGCGGCGTGGGCGGCCGCGCCGTAAGATATAATCAACGCAACCGATAAGCTAACGGCCTTCATGGCGGTTCCTTTCCGGTTTCGATGAGTTAATTATTAATTAATAATACGGAAAAAGCGGGCGTTTTGTTGCGGCGGCGCCCGGGTACCGGCGATATGAAAAAGGCGCCGGAGGCGCTTAGTAAGGATGATACTATAGTAGGCGGCGGCCGTCAACTCGGAACGCCCGGGCGGGAAACGTTTGACGGAGCCCTTGACTTGCGCGCGAGAACGGTTTATTATATGTTCGCGGTGAACGGGAGGAAAAGAGAAAGCGACGGCGGTTACCCGGTCGCGGCCTCGGGCCGCGGGCGGGTTTTTCTATTGACGCTCTTGAATAACTTAAACGAGTAACGGAGAGTAATGTGCTAAGGGTATGGTTAGATTTTGAAACGGGAACTGGAATCCTAGGGAAATCCGTTCCGGATTACGACGTCGTTTTGATTTTAGAAAACTCGGAGCCTGACGAAGACACGGTTGTC
>DATKXQ010000350.1:0-11977 GCA_035528975.1 bacterium | reverse complement strand
GATATGAACGGCGCGAAGTAGTAGCCGACGATCGACGTCGCGGCGATAAGAAGGAAACGCAGGACGTGCAACATAGTGGGTTAGCCCGGGTACTCCGGCCCGGAAATATTCTCGTCCGCGATACGACGAGCCAGGCCGGCGTCGAAACCGCGGCGCGCCGGAAAAGACAATACGGCCCTCCGCGTCTTTTCCTCCCCTTTGGCCTTCATCGCCGCGAGGCGCGGGGCCAGCGCCCGGCGGGCGAGTTCCTCCTCCGTATCCGCTACATTTTCGGCGAGCGCGGCCTCGACGTCTTCGGGCGCGACGCCTTTGGCGGCGAGTTCGGCCCGCAGGCTTCGCCGCCCTTTGGGTTTCAACCGCACGCGGTCGCGCACCCAGGCGCCGGCGAACTCGCGGTCGTTCACGTACCCGCGCGCCCCCAGCAACTCCATTACCGAGCCGGTCACGCCGCCGTCGTAGCCGTAGCGCCGGAGGCGTAGCTCTATCTCGGCGCGGCTGCGAAGGCGGGCCCGGAGATATCGCAGCGCCCGTCCGTACGCGCGGTCGAGGTCGCCGGCCGAGGCGATTTCGGCCAGTTCGTCCTCGGCCAGTTCCCGGCCGACGTACAAACCCAAATCGCGCGCTACGGCCGTCGACAAGCCCAGGACGAACGAGCCGTCGACGAAAACCGAGACGCGTTCGGCCCGGCGTTTCTGCGTCTCCAGAGCCGTAATGCGCGGCACGGGGTAACGTTATTCCGCGGGGGCGTCCTCCGCCGCGACCTCTTCTCGGTCGGCGGCGAGGCCCATCGCGGACCGAAGTTCGCCCCCGATCTTGCGAGCGATGCCGACGTTTTCTTTTAGATACTTAATGGCGTTGACGCGGCCCTGGCCCAGACGTTCGTCGCCGTAGGAATACCAGGTCCCCGCCTTATCGACGATCTTGTGCGCGACCCCCAGGTCGACCATATCGCCGAGGGCCGAGATTCCCTCCCCGTAAACTATATCGAACTCCACCTGGCGGAAAGGCGGCGCGACCTTATTCTTGACCACCTTGACGCGCACCCGGTTTCCGACGGGGGTATCTCCCTCTTTGATGGTGGCGATGCGCCGGATGTCGAGTCGCACCGAGGCATAGAACTTCAGCGCGTTCCCACCGGGCGTCGTCTCGGGGTTGCCGAACATTACGCCGATCTTTATGCGGATCTGGTTTATGAAGACGACTATGGTTTTGGTTTTGGATATTACGCCCGTCAGTTTGCGGAGCGCCTGGGACATCAGCCGGGCCTGAAGGCCGACGTGGGCGTCGCCCATCTCGCCCTCCAGCTCGGCGCGCGGCACGAGCGCGGCCACCGAGTCGATGACGACGACGTCCATACCGTTCGAGCGCACTAATTGCTCGACTATGTCCAACGCTTGCTCGCCGGAATCGGGTTGCGATACCCAGAGCTCGTCCACGTCCACGCCCAGCGTACGCGCGTATTCTACCGGGAAGGCGTACTCGAGGTCGACGAGCGCCGCGTTACCGCCCAGGCGCTGCGTTTCGGCGATGAGGTGGAGGGCCAGCGTGGTCTTGCCCGAGGCCTCGGGGCCGAAGATCTCGACGATGCGGCCTCGCGGTATGCCGCCCACGCCGAGAGCGGCGTCCAGGCTCAGGCATCCGGTGGAGACGACGTCCACCTCGGCGCGCGATTGCTCGTCGCCGACCCGCATCAACACGGTCTCGCCGTATCTCTTTTTAATGCCGTCGATGGCCCTTTTCAAAGACGATTCCCGCTCTTCCTTCGCGTTTGCCATACACTCTCCTACGGCGCATTGTTTACGAAACACCCTCTCGCCTATATTAGCATAAAACGCTATACCGAAAAAGGCCTAATCGCCCGCCAGCTCGAAGCGACGGACCACGTCGTATACGGCGCCTTCCGGCGTAAGGGTCGATTTAATCAACGCCAGCGCCCGGACCTCCGCCGGCGAGGCGCGGTATCCCTTCAGTTGCGCTATCTTTTCGGCCGTCGTCGCCGCCCCGGCCCGAGGTTCTTTGGGCCGGCCTATCGTCAGGTGGGAACGGAAGCGGCGTTTTTCCGGCGCGAAGCCCAGCGGCCCGAGCGCCCGTTCTACTTCGCCGGCGAGCCGGCCCGCCTCCTCGGCGCCTTCGGCCACGCCGACCCATATCACGTTCGGCGAGCGCGCGTTCGGAAAACAGCCGCCGCCCTCGAGCGCGAGCGCGAAAGGCCGCGCCGCGCCGGCCACCGCCGCGAGGGCCGCCTCCAGGTCCGGCACCAGGCCCTCGTCGACCTCGCCCAGGAACTTCAACGTCAGGTGGACGTTTTCGGCCGGGACCCACCGCACGCCGCCCCGCCGGCCGCGCTCGCACACGCCGGCCAGCGACGCCCGGTGGCTTTCCGGCAGCTCCAAAGCTACGAATAACCTCACGTCAATCTCCTTTGGCGCGGAGGCGCCGGCGGAGCAGGTCGAGCGCGTGCTGCGCGGCGCGGATTCGGACCCATTCCCGGCCGCCGCCGAAATACCGGCTCTCGCTCGCAACGTCCCCCGCCTCGGCCAAAGCGAAGCACGTCGTCCCGACCGGTTTCTCGGCCGTCCCGCCGCTCGGCCCCGCGATACCGGTTACCGCCAGCCCGTACGTCGCGCCGAAGCGCTCGCGCGCCCCGGCGGCCATCTCGCGCGCCGTCTCCTCGCTGACGGCGCCGTGCGCCGCGAGCGTCGATTCCGCGACGCCCAACAGCGCGACTTTCGCCTCGTTCGCGTAAGAGACCACGCCGCCCAAAAAGTGCGCCGAGGCGCCGGGCACGGCCGTTATCCTCTCCGCGACGAGGCCGCCGGTGCACGATTCCGCGAGGGCGAGGGTTTCGCCGCGCGCCGCCAGCGCCTCGCCCACGACCTGCTCCAGCGTAGCGCCGTCCTCCCCGAAGACGTGAACTCCTAAAGCTTTCCGGATGGCGTCGGCCGCCGGCTTCGCCCGCTTCAGGAAGGCCGCCTCGTCCGGCGCCGCGCCCCATATCCGCAAATTGACCTGGGCCGTTTGGGGCAAGTAGGCGAGGTGTAGGCCCGCCGGCACGTCGACGGCGGCGAGCTTTTCCGCTACCGCCGATTCCGGCAAACCCGTGGCGTGCAATTGCTTTTCGTAAACGCGTTCGCCGGCGTAGCCTTTCTTTTCGAGATAGGGGAGGAAGCCGTGCTCGAGGATGTACTCCATCTCGGCCGGTACGCCGGGCAGCAGACATACGACGAAACCCTCGTCCTCGATTATTATACCCGGCGCGGTGCCCAGCGCGTTGGCGAGGACGCGCGAGCCGGCGGGCACGCGGGCCTGGGTCACGTTTACGGCCGGCATCTTTATGCCGCGCCGCTTGAACCTTTTCTCTATCTCCTTGAGCGTGGGTCGGTGGAGTACGAGCTCGAGGCCCAGATGCGCCGCGACCGCGGCGAGCGTACGGTCGTCCTCCGTGGGCCCCAGGCCCCCCGTCGCAACGGCCAGCGGGGTCAGCGCCCGGGCTTCGTCGAGCGCGCTTACGATTTCGGCCTCGTCGTCGCCCACGACGAGCTGGCGGCGCGTGCCGATGCCGAGCGCGGCGAGGCGGCGGGAGATGTAGGCGGCGTTGTTGTTCACGGTTTTACCCGCGAGCAGCTCGTCGCCTATGGCTACGATCGTTGCGTCCATAATATCACCTCGGCCTTTAACGCAATACGTACGCCGGCGGCGCCGGTTTTACGTAGGCTCTGTACATGTCTTCCGCGGCGGAGAGAGCGCGCTTCTCCTCGTCCGTCTCGGCCTTCCGAAGCGCCCGCTCGAGCGTGAGCGTGGGCGCCTCGACGTAGATGTAGTCCAGGTAGAGGCCGCCGTTCCCCAGCGGGTAAAGGCGAAACTCGTACCGGCAATCGACCTTACTGTCGAATGCCACCGACGCCCGGCCGTACTTCCCGTTCGAAGGCAGCTCGGTCGGTAGCACTTCGTGAACGGCGACCGCGGCCGGCGGCCCCGTAGGCCGGTGCTCAGCGACTACCAACTCCGCGACGGCGGCGAAGGGGTGGTTCGGTTTCTCCATGGCGAGCCGGTAGTTGACCTTTACGGTGCCGGCCGGCCAATAGCGCGGCCCGGCGCGCGCCATCTTGCCGAACGGGCCCTGGACGGCGTCGCAATAGACGGCCCGGTAGTTGCGCGCCCGCTCGTCGAACACGGAGACGCCGACGTTGTAATTCAGCGCGTCGTCCTCGATGGTCAGAAACGTCCACTCGAATGCCTTGCCCGCCGGTATTACGGCCGTCGCGCCCCGCCGCAGGAGGACGTAGTCGCCGTCGGCGTAGATGCAACCGTAGCGACGGTCGCGCAGCAGTTCCGTCAAGAGATACCGGTTCGTCGTATCCTCCCACAGGGGAGGTTCTATCCACGGCTCGCGGATGCCCGACGCGCGTACGAGGACCTCGTAGGGCAGCAACTTTTCGACGTAATCGAACTTCAGCGGATATAAAAATATCCGCCGTCGCCCCGAGAAGTGCGGCAGCTCGAACATCGACGCCGCGAGCGAGCGGTCGCGCGAGACGAAGCGCGCCGCGTCGGCGAAGCGCCGCGTCTCCGGCGCCGGCCGGTAACGCGACGCGTCGTACCGCACGCCCAGCGGCCCGTACGCCGCGCTCGCCCCCACGCCGGCGAGAATTAGAAATACCGTTGCCCCGCGGCGGACGGCTGCGGCCGCCGCCGGCCTACTGCGGAGTCGCCGCTCGAGGCGGCCCCACGCGCGCGCCGCGAAGTACACCAGGAAGGGGAGCGGCGGCATGACGTACTGGTATTGTATGCCGTAGTGGCTAGGCACTTTGGAAAACAGCGCGTACGTTACGGGCGTGACGTAGGCCAGCCATCCCCACCCGGCCGCCGCCGGCAGAAATCCCCACGGCGTCGCCAGGTGCAGTAAGTACGACCAGCGGGCCGGCTCGGCGGCGCGGCTCAGGAACTCGAGCGGGTGTCGCGCGGCGTAACCGGCGAGCTCGAGCGGCGAGCCGGCGACGCCGAAAGTGTTCAATATCGCGTTCGAGGAAACGTCGCCCACGTCCATCAGCTGGGGGTAAACCAGGTACGTCGCGGCCAGGAAGTGGAGGGCGGAGAAGGAGGCGAGGAGTAAACCCGGCCTCGCTCTCTTCAGGGCCAGCGCTACGAAGAGGCCCGCGGCGCAGGTGTACAGGGCCATCTCCTCGAGCAGCAACGCGGCGAAGAAAAAGAAGAGGAGGCCCAGCCGTGGCCGCGCCGCTTCCATTCCCCAGAAACCCCACAGCACGAGCGCCGGCGCCAGCGCCCGCGGGTGGAAGTCGTACAACGCTACCCATTGCGTAGACGCGAAGAGCAGTGGCGACAGGCCGAAGGCCAGCGCGAGATAGCGAGAGGCCGTGAAGCGCCGGGCGACCAGATAGGCCGGCACCGCCGCCGACGCCAGCGCCAGGCCCTGTAGGACGAGCAGCGTGTGCGCGGACGGGAACGCCAGCGACAGGGGCGATAGCAACTGATTTACTAACGCGACGTGGTTGAAGTGGGATTTGGCGAAGAGGACCGTTTGGTACAGGAAGGCGCCCCGGCCGCCGGCCCAGAAAACCTGGTGCTGTATCCCCAGGTCCACCGCCGGCGCGCGAAGCGCGTCGAATCTTTTTACGGCCAGGGATATGAAGGTTGCGGCGAATAGCGCTACGGCGGCGCCCAGGAGTAACGCCGCGCGGCCGCGGCTCCGGTCGCGGCCGCCTCGGCGCCGGAGGCGAGGGGCGACCCACGCCCAGGCCGCGCCGGCGCCGGCCGCCGCCGCGACGATGCCGAGTTGAGAGAGTATGTCGGTAGTCGCCGGTGGCAACGGTCCCCCTTAAATAAAAATGTCACCCCACAGCCCCGTCATGCGCGCGAGCACCCGCACGCCCTGGAGGACCAGGTTCGCGTACACGCCGGCGATGACGTCGTCCGCCATGATCCCCCAGCCGCCGGGGAGGCGCTGCGACCGGCCCGCGGGGAACGGTTTCAGTATATCGAAGACGCGGGAGAGGACGAAGGCGACGACGGCGTAGGCCGGCGTTTTGGGCAGAAAAGCGACGGCGATGAAGTACGCCGCGAATTCGTCGATGTTTACCCGCCCCGGGTCTTTCTTCTGCCAGATTTTCTCCGCGACGCCGCCGGCCCAGATGCCGACGGCGGCCGCGACGGCCGCAACGACGAGGACCCAATAACCGGCCGGGACCAGCCACCAGTAGACCGCCAGCGCCGCGAGCGTTCCCACGGTGCCCGGGGCCAGCGGCGAGTAACCCGAGTAGGCCACCGACGCGACGAAGACCGCGACGCTTCGTTGGAATCTGCTTGCCATATGCGATACCCCGCTCAGCGGAACAGAAGGCCGGCCACGACCTGGCGGTTCTTCCAGAGGTACCAGGCGCCGGTAACGAGCGTCAGGACCACCGCCACCCAGAGCATAACCGCGATGCCGCCGTTGACGAGCGGGTCCAGCTCGCCCGGCCATTCTTTGCCGAGCCAGTGCGCGGCGACCGAGTGTATCAATATCCCGGCGATAGCCGCCATCTGGAACGCCGTCTTCCATTTGGCGAGCGTCGTGGGGTAGATGTAAATGCCGCGGGCGCCGGCGACGGCGCGAAATCCCGTGATCACGAGCTCCCGCGCCACTATCGTCAGGACCATCCACAGCGGGACGGCGCCCAGGCTCGCGAAACTCACGAGGGCCGTGACGACTATCACCTTGTCGGCCAGCGGGTCCATCACCTTTCCGAAGTCCGTTACGCAGTCGAGCCGCCGCGCGAGATAGCCGTCCAAGAGGTCCGTTATTATCGCGCTTACGAATATGACGAGCGCGACCGTGTGGTTGACCGGCGAGTCCGAAAGCAGAAAGGCCAAAAAGACCGGCGCGGCCAGGATGCGGAGGATGGTGAGGAGATTCGGCCAATTAAGCACGTCGCGCCGCCTCGGCCGGCCGGGCGACCAGCTCGTAACCCTCGTGGCCTTGAACTTCCACGCGGGCGAACCGTCCCGGCTCCAAACCGGCGCCGTCCAAGATCAACGTGACCGGGTCCGTCTCCGGCCCCTGGAAGTACGTCCGGCCCACCGCGACGCCCTCCGGCAGCACGCGGTCGACGAGGACGTCGAACGCCTGCCCCTCCATCTCGCGGTAGCGCGCCGCCACTATCTCCTGTTGGCTCAGCATCAGCAGCTCGCGCCGCGCGGCCGCGGCCTCGGCGGAGGGCCGCGCGGCCAGGGCCGCCGCCGGCGTTCCCTCCTCCGGCGAGTACTCGAAGACGCCGACGTGGTCGAAGCGCGCGGCCCGAACGAATTCCGCCAGGACCTCGACGTCGTCGTCCGTCTCGCCGGGAAACCCCACGATGAAAGTGGTTCGTAAGGCCGCCCCCGGCACCAGCTCCCTTATCCGCTCGAGGCGGGCCAGCGTCTCTTCGGGGGGCCACGCCGGCCTCCCCATGGCCGCGAGGAGGCGGGGCTCGGCGTGTTGGAGGGGGACGTCGAAGTAGTTCACGACGGCGTCCAGCTCGGCGAAGGCGCCGAGCAGCTCGTCGCTCAGGCGGCCGGGGTGCAGGTAGAGGACCCGCAGCCAGGGTACGCCGACGCCGGCGAGGCGCCGCAGCAGGGCCGCGAGGTCCGCGCCGCCCGTGTCTTCGCCGTAGCGGCTCGTGTCCTGGGCCAGGAGAACCAGCTCGGCGACGCCCCGTTCGGCCGCGATTTCGGCCTCCCGCACGACGTCGTCGGCGTCGCGGGAGCGATAGCGGCCGCGGAGGCGGGGTATCGTGCAGAAGGTGCAGGGGTGGTCGCAGCCCTCGGCGATTTTCAGGAAAGACACGTGGGGCGCCGTGAGCCGGGGCCGCGCGCCGATGTCGGCGAGGGGCGGCCGGGGGGCGCCGACGCGGACCACGCGCTCGCCGGCCTGCGCGCGCCGGACCGCTTCCGCCAATTCGGCGGCGGCGTTCACGCCCAGTATGACGTCGGCCCGTTCGAACTCGTCGGCCAGGGCCCGGGCCGCGAGCTGGGGGAAACACCCGGTGATCGCGAGCGTCGCGTCCTCCCTCATCCGCGCCGCGACGTCGGCGACTACTTCGCGCGCCTCCTCGCGCGCCGCGGCGACGAAGGCGCACGTGTTCACGACGACGACGTCCGCGCCCTCCTCGTCGAGCGTAAGCTCGTAGCCGTCGCGCCCCAGCGCGCCGACGGCCACTTCCGCGTCCACCAGGTTCTTCGCGCACCCGAGGTTTATGACGGCTAATGTGCGAGTCACGGTCCGTAGGAGACGCCCACGTCCACGACCTCGACGCCGGGGGGGACGTCCAGCGTAAAGAGGTCGGGCGACAGGCCGACGTTCAATCGGTAATCGGAGAGCCGGTACGACGTGTTGTTGCCGGCGTTATCGTAGAAATCGGCGCGCAGCGCCAGCAGTTTTTGGCGGTCGACCCAAAGGCGGATCTTGCCGCAGGGCGCCGTTTTCTCGCGCGCGGTGAGGTGGAGCTCGAACGCCAGGGCCCCCGTCTCCGCGACGAGCTCGACGTCGTAGTCGGCCGAGAGGCTTTCGAGCGCGCCCGGCAGGTCGACGAGGTAGGCGACGTCCGAGCCGGCGTAGCGGATGACCTGGTCGCCGCCCTCGACGTAGACGTACATATATCGGCCGTCGAAGACCACGGTCTGGGCGACCGGGGCGGTGAATTCGACGCGCATGAGGTTGGGCGTGCGGGCGTAGAGGACTCCCGAGCTCTCGGAAGTGTCGCCCAGGTAAGCCGACATCGTAACGACCGTTAAGCGGGCTTGGAAATCGGCGAGCTTTTCGTACCGCGCCGTGACGCGCGCCAGGAGCTCGTCGGCCGAGAGGGACGGCTCGGTGTCGTAGGGCCAAACCGCCGCGGTAGGGGCCGCGGCGTACGCGACGAGCCATAACGCGATTGCCGGTTTAAATAAATTCGCCGTCGTCCAATCCTCCCGCGAGGCCGCCGGCGTCGTTCAGGGATTTTACGAGGACTTTGCGCGGCTTGGAGCCCTCGGCCGGGCCGACGATGCCGCGCCGCTCCATCGTGTCTATCAGCCGACCGGCCCGCGCGAAGCCGATGCGGAAGCGCCGCTGGAGCATCGAGACGGAGGCCGTTTTTTGGGAAATGACGAGGGACGCGGCGTCGTCGAAGAGCTCGTCTTCGCCGCCGACGTACGTGCCGTCGGGGGCTTCCGTCTCCTCGACGACTTCCTTCAGGGAGGCCAGACCTTCGGGAAGCGGATACTCGGCCCAGTGGTCGACGACGCGCCGCACCTCGTCCTCGCCGACGTACGCGCCCTGGACCCGCTCCGCCTCGTGGGCGCCCGTGGGGAGGAAGAGCATGTCGCCCTCGGGCAAGAGGTGTTCGGCGCCGGCGCGGTCCAGGATGGTGCGGGAGTCGACCTGGGACATGACGCTGAAGGCGATGCGGCTCGGGAAGTTGGCCTTGATGACGCCGGTTATGACGTCGACGGAAGGCCGCTGCGTCGCGACGACGAGGTGGATGCCCACGGCGCGCGCCATCTGCGCCAACCGCACGAGTTGCTCCTCCACCCGGCGGGCCTTCTCGCGCACCATGAGGTCGTTCAGCTCGTCGACGACGACTACGACGTAGGGCAGCGGGGCGTCCTGTTCGGCGTCGGTTTCGGGGGGGATCCGCTCCGCGAGTAACCTTTGCCCTTCCGCGTTGGCGAAAAGACGGTTGTAAGCGTCCAGGTTGCGGGCGCCGACCGCGGCCAGGAGTTTGTAGCGCCCCTCCATCCGCCGCACGACGGCCCGGAGCGCCCGCACCGCTTCGTCCACCTCTTTGTACAGCACTTCCTCGTAGCGCCGGTGGGGGATGTCCGCGAACACGGAGAGGTCGACCTTTTTGGGGTCGATGATGACGAACTGGACCTCCTCCGGCGTGGCCGTCATCAGGAGGGAGGTTATCACGGCGTTGAGGAAGATGCTCTTGCCGGAGCCGGTCGCGCCCGCCACCAGCAGGTGCGGCATCTTCGTGAGGTCCGCGGTCACGACGGCGCCGTCGTGCCGCCGGCCCAGCGGCACCGTCAGTATGGAACGCTGGCTCTCCTTTTTAAAGGCGTTGGTGGCCAAAAGCTCGCGGAGGACGACGCGCGCGGCCACGGGGTTGGGAACGTCCACCGCCACGGCTCCGCGGCTGGCCAGGCTGGTTATCGTTACGCCCGGCACGGCTATGCTTCGCGCCAGGTCCTCCTCCAGCGATTTCATCGCGCCGAACTTCTGGCCCGGCGCGAGCTCGACCTCGAAGCGCGATACCCGCGGGCCGACCTTTATCTCGCGGACGCGGCCTTCCACTTTGTAAGACGACAGCGCGGCCTCCAGGCGCTTCTTGCAATCCTGGAGGTAGGCGCGCGACACCTCCTCGGCGGGGGGCTCGGGCGGCGAGAGGAGGTTGAGCGAGGGGAGCATGTATTCGCCGCGGGGGCGGGGCCGCATTTTGGACGGCCGCGCCGCGGCGGCTTCCCGCTCGGGAGGCGGGGGGAACTCCGGTTCGGGCGGAGGGGGCGCTTCCGCGGCCGCGCCCTCGAGGGGCGCCGCGTCCTCGATCGCGACGTCTTCGTAGTACCCCTCGGCCTCTTCCCGCCGGAAGGCCGAGGCGGCGCCGCCGACGATCCACTTGACGACGGCGGCCGCGCCGTTCCACAGCGTTTTGGGCGTGACGCCGGCGACCGCCCACGCCGCGGCGACGACGAAGGCGACGGCCGCGACGACCACGCCCAGCGCCCGGCCCACGGCGAATATGGCCGCGTTGCGGAGGAACAGGCCCACGGCGCCGCCGAGGATCACGACGTCCGCGAACGCCTCTTCTCCTTCGCCGCCGACCGTGAGGGCCAGAAGGGCCGAGCCGAAGAATATGGCCAGCAGGAATACGATGAGCCGGAACTCGCGCCCCAGCGACACGCCGCCCCGGAATTGGAAAAACGCCCACAGGCCGAAGAAGAAGGGGAGGGCGAAGGCCGCGAAGCCCAACGTCTCCAGCAACCAGAACGAGAGCCACGCGCCGGCGATGCCGAGTTTGTTGTTGATCGGTTGGCCGGTCGCGCCGAAGCCGACCGGGTCGGCCGCGTCGCGGGTGACGAGGCTGGCGGCGGAGACGACGGCCAGGACGGCCAGGAGTAGGCCGACGGCCTCGCGGCCGTACTTGAAACCGCTACCCTGCTTTCTTTTGACGGCGTTTTTAGCCATTTTTACATCGCGTCGCAGATGTAGACGTTGCCGGACCTCTCGAATACGATGTTGGCGTCGTCGGGCGAATACGACGGGTTGCGGTCCTTGTCGGTCCACTTGCCGGGCGCGCGGGTGAGCCACGTCAGCTCGCCGGATTTATACTCGTAGGCGAAGAGGCCGTCGCGGTGGGGGAAGATCATATATTTGTCGTCCCCGGAAATCGTCAACCCCTCGAGGAAAGGTTTGTCGGTGTTGAGGACCGTTACCGGTTGCGCTTGCCCGTTGCTTTTCACTTCGTATACGTACTCGGGGTGGGGGAGTGGGTTGAAGGGGAATTCGCGCTCCACGAAGAAGACATGTTCCTCGGCCGGGTCCTGGACCGGGTTGTAATGGGCGTAGCCGGTGAGGTGCCATTTCGTGACCTGTATCGCCCGGCCGGATTGGAGGTCGAGGCGGTAGAGGAGCTGTTCCGATTCCGCGGTGTAGAAGACGTACCGGCCCGCGGCGTCGCCGTCGAGCGCCGAGTCCGGGTCGGTCGTGACGTCGAACCTCGTGACGTCGCCGCCCGTGGCCGGCACCGTCCAGACGTGGTATTTGAACGTAGTCTCGTCCCTGCGGACGAACGCGACGACGTCACCGGCGAGCCAGGTCGGCTTGCACGGGGCGGCCGCCGCGGAGCCGTAATCCGGCGTTATCGTTATTTTGCGGCGAGATACGGTGTCGTACACCGCCAGGTGGTAGGCCTCGACGAAGACGACCTTGGCGCTGTCCGGCGCGTAACAGGGGTCCCAC
>DATKXQ010000349.1:0-4317 GCA_035528975.1 bacterium | reverse complement strand
CTCTTCCAGCCAGCGGCCTTCGCCGCCTCCCGTCACCAGCGTCGCCGAGGGCGCGGCCGCGGCGTGGCCTTCCCTTCCCGAGGCCAGACCCAAGACGGCCTGCCGCGTCCGCAAGAGGCGGCGAAGGGCACCCCTTTTCTTGGGGTCGTCGAAGTAGGCGCCGGCGGCCTGCGGTCCTTCGGCCAACTCGGCGAGCAGCGCCCGGCCGAGCTCGCCGGTCCTCCGGACTTCCGTCGGGGAGCCGAACGCGAGCAGGTCCGGGAACGACGGCCTCGCGGCATGCGCCTCGACGGCGACGACGCCCCTCTCCAACAGGCGGCGGACGGCGTCGGCGCGGCCGGCGGCACGCGAGCCCAGCCACCCGGCTTCCCATATCTCGTCGACGAGGGCCTTTTCTTGTTCATCGAGGGCGTCGAGGGCGGGGTGCGCGGCGAATTGCGCCGCGAGGAGAAGGAGGTCGTCGCGGTCGGCCTCGAGCGGGACCGGCAGCGCCAGCCGGGCCGCTTCGCCGAGCGAGGACGCGTACCGCGCCGCTGCGTACTCGAGGAGGCCGAAGGCGAACGGGGGAAAGAGAGGTTCGGCGTCGAGAACGCGCGTAATGGTTTTAATTTTTAAAAGGGATGGGGGAGGGGGCGCGGCGCGGCCCGCCAGGCCGACGGCGGCGCGCGTCCCCAGTTCGACTTCCACCCTGCTGCCGGGCGACGGCGGCGCGGCGCAGGCGTAGGTAAAAGGGCCGAAGGGCGGCCGGGTGAAATGCACGTCGACGAATTTTTCGTCCCGCATCGCGGAATAATAACATAAAAGCCGGGCGGCGCGAACTCAACCGCCCGGCTCCTCGGCGCAGGATATTTATTCTTCTTCGGTCTTCGTCGGGTGGGAGTCGGCCTCGAAAGCGAAGTCGCCGCCGACGAATTCCTCCAGCGCGATCATGGTGGCCTTTTCGTGTTCCAGCTGCTCCTCGTATTTCGGGTAATCGTCGAGTATTTGCCGCGCCCGGGTGGCTATGGCCAGCACGGTCGCGTAGTCGTTTTCGGAATTCTTGAATACTTTCTCGATCATGGTCTGTTCGTCAAAATTCATCGGGAGCCGACCTCCGCCGTGAAAGTTCGTCGAGGGGGGGGAGCGTTATTCTCCTTCCGGGGTTTCCCCGGCCGCGGGGGTGCCCTCCGCGGGGGTTTCGTCGCTCTCGGCTTTACGCTCGGGCCCCGGCATGTCGGAAGGCCAGGACAGGTTCTCCTCGCCCATATGCTCCATCATCCAAGCCGCCGAGGCGGCATAGTCGGAGCCGGAGTAGGACGACAGTAGCGCCCGGAATTTGTCTTTGGCCGTCGAGTAGTCGTTGAGCTCTTCCGAGTACAGGAAGCCCGCCATGAAGAGGGCCTTGTCGGCGTCTTCGTGGCCGGGGAAGCGCTCGACGAATTTCTCGTACGCCTGGATTGACACCAGCGGCGTCGCGGCGGTCTCGGCTTCGTCCATAAGCTCGGCCGCGTCCATATCGTCGTACGTCCGAGCCCAGTCGAAACGCTCGACCTTGTATTTCGCTTCGAGCTCGACGAAGGCTTGTTCGAAGTAGTCGCGGCGGCGTTCGTCGAGGAGTTTGGAGAAAATACGGTCACGTATCTCGGCGAAATCCATCTGGCGGAATTCGCGCCGCCGGTCGACGCGGAAGACGTGGAAGCCGTCGGGGAGCTCGAACGGCCCCACGACCGCTCCCTCGGCGGCGGCGAAGAGAGCTTTCTCGATTTCCTCGTTCTGGCCGATCCCCTGGATATAACCGTCGGGCCGGACCCACCCGAGGAGGCCGCCGTTGTTCTTCGTGGGGGTGTCGGTCGAATACAGCTTGACCAGCGATTCGAAGTCCTCGCCCCCCGTGGCCCGCCGGAGCATGTCCCGGCCTTCCGCGGCCGTCTTCACCACGAGCTGCCGCGCCAGGACCCCCTCCTCGATTACGTACTCGTCGCGGTGGGCGTTGAAGTAGTCGACGGCGTCGCTCTCGGGCAGCAGGATGCGCTCGCGTATGCGGCCGCTGACCTGTTCCAACGGCGCGTACGACGCTCCCGACCGCTCGTCTACGAGGAAGATATGGTAACCGCGGTCGCTGGTCGTGACGGCCGAGGGTTTCCCGGGCTCGAGGTTGAAGACGACGTCGCTGAAGCCCTCGCAGTTTCCCACCTGGAAAGGCGTTTGGCCTTCCTGGATGTCGCCTATGAGGCCGCCCTGGAAGGCGCTGTACTCGTCCTTCGACACCTCGGCCGCGACGGCTCCGAAATCCTCGCCGTCGGCCAGGCGGGCGAGAACCCTCTCGGCCTCTTCCGGCGTCTTTACCATTATGTGCCGCAGCGTGACGCGCGCCGGCTCGCGGAAGTCTTCCTTGTGCGCTTCGTAGTAGCGCGTCACCTCGGCGTCGGGGACGCCGAGCGATTCGGCGATGTAGCGCTGGAAGTACGTCGAGGCGAGGATGCGGGTGCGCGCGTCCTCGATGTCGCGTTTAACCTGGGGGTCTTTTTCCAGCTTGACCCGTTCGGCCTCGGCCACGAGGATATTATTTTTAATCCAGACGTCCAGGAGGATCTTGCGGCCCTCCGGCCCTTCGTAGGACCGGCGCTCCATCGGGCTCATGAGGTCCAACATCTCGTCGAGGTCGCGTTCGGTAACCTTTTCGCCGCCGACGACCGCGACGACGGCGTCCGGCGACCTCTCTTCGTCGCCGCCGGTCATCTTTCCCGCCGCCAGCGTCGCGAACGCCGCGAGCGCGAGAACGAGAATCCTGTGCCAACTTCTTCCGCGCGTCATATCGTCACCACCCGTGAGTACGAACGGTTTATTATTTCTTCTCGGCCTTGGGGTCTTTTTTGCCGGTGGCGGCCGCTACCTCGTGGTCTTTGGCCGCCGCTTTCTTGTAGGAATCGCTGCGGTAGTCCGTGGTGTAAAAACCGGAACCTTTGAATATAATGCCGGCGCCGGCGCCTATAAGGCGCTTGCATTTGGCGCCGCATTCCGGGCACTTCGCCTTCGGCTTCGCGGACATGGGTTCGAACTTCTCGACCCGACACCCGCACTCCGGACATTCGTATTCGTACGTAGGCATATGGTGGTGGAACTAACCCCAGGGGTCGGGGCGCGTCGACTCGGCCAGCTTCTCGGGGGGCACGAGCTTTTTCGAGGCCGCGACCCAGTAGCGGTTGGGGATTAATATAAGCGCCGCGGTCAGGAGCAACAGCACCGCGACGACGAGCCGGTATACGATTTTGGAATTGTTAACTTCGGGCAAATTGCGGCTCCCGCGCATGCAACAAACGTGATTCTAACATATATATCGCCCGTACGCAATAATTAACGCGACTCGGCGGAGCGCGGGCCGGGATTGGTATCTCGTAACTGAATGAAAGGTAATGGATTACGCGGCCGGGGCGCTCGGGTCCATTAGCATATTACGAGCGTATAAATAAACTGGCCGTACGTACGTTTTTATCACGTCGCAATTTAAAACCGGCCCGAAGGCCGGTTTTTTTCGCATCGACGAAAGGCTTAGCGGTACAAAGCTTTCACGCGGCCCAAAGACGTCGGCGCGACGCCGATGCCCTCTACAGTTATGCGCATGTGGTGGAGGTAGTTCATTAGCTCGCCCTGGTTCGGGTAGCCGTTTTGGGGCACGCCGTACCGGATCGAGGAGTAGAGGCCGCGCGACATTATTTTGGTGATGTACGTGGGAGCCGCGCCCCCGCCCTCGTCCTCCTCCCACCAGACTTCTATTATAAAGTTATCGGTGCCGTTATACGCGAACGGGGTATCGAAAGACCAGCCGAACCACGACTCGGCGGCCGGGTTGACGTTGTGCGAGCTCCGATAGAACACGCGTACCGGCGTGTTGCCGCCGTAGTTGGTTTGGAAGGTGTTCGTTAGCGCGCTTAGGTTCGTGTGGCATAATTCAACTCGGAAATCTTTGTAGGTCCCGCCCACGATACTGCCGTTCGCGTGCCACTCTAACTTCGTGATCGAGCCCGCCGGCACCGCGTCGCTTTGAAGAACCAGATCCTGGATCCTCACGGCGCTGTAGTCTCAACACCCGTAAAATGGAAACCCCTCGACACTTTGGGTTCCCCCGACGATGACCTGGACCGCGAGCGCCGGGGCGGCGGCCAGAATACAGGCAAAGGTTACCGCAAGTTTTCGCATGGGAGCGCCTCCTTTCAACGGCTGGACGGTTACGGCTCAATTATTTATTTCGAATAATATAGTAACTATAACTCGCGGCCGCGTCAAGGCCGTTCGGGGGGATTTAATACCGGCCTCATCGGTCCTACCGGCTCGCGGTTT
>DATKXQ010000348.1:0-2614 GCA_035528975.1 bacterium | reverse complement strand
TTCCTGTACGCCGGCCGCCTGGCGCCGCAGAAGGGCGTGGACGTGCTCATCCAGGCCGTGGGTTTCGCCGGGCCGCGGGTGCGCCTTCGGGTCGCGGGCGAGGGCCCCGACGAGGAGCCGCTTCGCCGCGTCGCGGCCGACTACGCCGGCGGCAAAGTCGAATTCTTAGGGCGTCTCGACGCGCGCCGCCTCGCGGAGGAGATGGCGTCCGCTCGAGCCGTCGTCGTTCCGTCCCGGTGGCCGGAGAATACGCCGGCCGTGATACTGGAGGCCTTTGCCGCGGGCGCCCCGGTCGTGGCCGCCCGCGTGGGCGGCGTCCCGGAGATGGTGGACGACGGCGTCGAGGGGTTGTTGTTCGAGGCCGGCGACGTCCGCGGCCTGGCCGACATCCTCGAGCGCCTGGCCGGCGACGGCCGCGCCGCGCGGAAGTTCGGCCGGGCGGGCCAGGGCCGTCTCGAGCGCGAGTTCTCGTTCAAGGACCATATGGCCCGGCTGCTCGAGCTCTACCGGGAGGTCGCGGCGTGAGGGTCGCGATGATAGGGCTCAAGGGCGTCCCCGCGCTCCACGGCGGCATCGAGCGCCACGTCGAGGAGCTGGGCCGGAACCTGGCCGACCTCGGCCACGACGTCACCGTGTATTGCCGGCGGTGGTATACGCCTCCCGACGCCGCGGTAGAGGGCCTTACGCTGCGCCGGTTGCCCGGCGTCAACACCAAGCACTTCGACGCCTGGACCCATACGCTGCTGGCCTCGTGCGACGCCGCGCCGCGGCGGTTCGACGTCTACCACTACCACGCGCTGGGCCCCGCGACGCTCGCGTTCCTGCCGCGGCTGCTGGGCAAGCGGGTGGTCGTGACGGTCCACGGCCTCGATTGGCAGCGCGACAAGTGGGGCCCGGCGGCCTCGGCGTACCTCCGCCTGGGCGAGTGGGCCGCGGCCCGCCTCGCCTCCCGGACGATAGTCGTATCCCGCGAACTCCAGCGTTATTTCGCCCGCCGCTACCGCCGCCGGACGACTTATATCCCCAACGCGGTGACCATTCCGGGGTCGGCGGATTTCGACGCCCTGAAACCGTACGGCCTCGAGCCCGGCCGCTACGTTCTCGCGGTCGGCAGGCTCGTTCCCGAGAAAGGCATCCACCACTTGCTCGAGGCCTATCGGCAAGTCGAAACGGCCCTGCCGCTCGTCGTCGTCGGCGACGACCCCCAGGGCAAATACCTCGAGCGTTTGAAGGGACTGGCCGACGAGCGGGTCCGCTTCGTGGGCTACGTCTACGGCCCGCCGCTCGCGGCCTTCTTCGCCGGGTCCCACCTGTACGTCCAGCCGTCGACGCTGGAGGGCCTCTCGATAGCGCTGCTGGAGGCGATGAGCCACGGCGCCGGCGTCTTAGCGTCCGACATCCCGCCCAACGTCGAGGCGCTGGGCGACGCCGGGTTCTACTTCCCGGCCGGCGACGTTTCGGCCCTGGCGGCCAGGCTGCGCGAGCTGCTGGCCTCGCCCGGCGACCTTAAAGAAAAAGGCGCCGCGGCCGAGCGGCGCGTCGCCGGTTTATATTCCTGGGACGAGGTGGCCCGCCGAACCGCGGCCGTCTACGAGGCCGCGTGCGGTGCCCGCTAAGCCGCGACCCCCTCGTCTTTCATATAAGTAAATTCTCCCTTGACCACCGTGGCCGCGACCTCCGTCGCCGCGATATCCGCGGCCGCGAGGCCCCGCGGGTCGCGCGCGAGGACCGTGAAGGAGGCCCATTTGCCCGGCGCGAGCGTTCCCCAGTCGTCCTCGGCGAACGAGGCCGCCGCCGCGCCGACGGTGAACATCGCGAGCGCCTCGTCGAACGAGAGCCGTTCCTCTTCGGTGGGGTGGCTCGTGGCGGCGGCGATTCCCAGCAGGGGGTCGAGAGGCGTGATGTTCGAGTCGGACCCGCCGGCCGGCGCCGCGCCCGCCCGCAGCGCCGAACGGAGCCGGTTCGTGCGTCGGTAGCGCGCGCCCAGCCGCGCTTCGTACATCCCGCCCGCGCCGCCCCAGAACCACTCGAACGCCGGCTGCATGGACAGGACGACGCCCAACTCGGCGGCCCGCGCCAAATCGCGGTCCGATATAAGCTCGGCGTGCTCGACGCGGTGGCGGCAGTCGGCGCGGGGATGCTCCTGCGCCGCAATCTCGTAGGCGTCGAGGACCTGGGCCACGGCGCGGTCGCCGATGGCGTGGAGGGCGATCTGGAGGCCGGCGGCGTGCGCCGCGAGGACGAGGCCGGTGAGGTCGTCGTCGGCGAAGTAGAGCTCGCCGCGCGTGGCGGGGCGGTCCGCGTAGGGCTCGGCCAGGGCCGCCGTCCGGGAGCCGAGCGAGCCGTCGACCAGGATGCAGCCGCCGAGCCGGGGCAGGCCCAACTCGCGCACCGTCGTGACCGACGGCACCTGGGGGAAGATGACGGTCTCGACGGGGAGTTCGTCGCGACAACCCCGGAGAACGCGCACGTCTTCGGCGCCGGTAATTTGGCCGCCCTCGAGGGCGCACAGCGCCACGACGCCGCGCGAAGCGGCGAGGGCCGCGGCGTCGCGGTAGGCCGTGGCCTTGGCGGCGGCGTCCAGCCGGCTGTGCATCTTCGCCCGGGCCAGCTC
>DATKXQ010000347.1:0-5170 GCA_035528975.1 bacterium | reverse complement strand
GCCGCGGCCGGGGACGCGGCCGAGGGCGCCGAGGCGGCCCCGCCCGCCGAGGAGCCGCCCGCCGAAGCGCAGGAGGCGCCGGCGACTGCGGCCGCAGACGAGGTCGAAAAAGAGAAGGCCGAAGTCGGCGAGGGTGAGAAGAAGCCCCCGAAAGAGAAGGCGGCCCGCAAGGACCGCGGCCGCAAGAAGAAGAAAGAGGAGTAGCGGTGCCCGTCTACGACGGCCTGGGCGTCTACGAGGTGCGCGAAGACCTCTACTTCGCGAAGGGCGTGCGCGACGCGGCGCCGGTGCGCGACTTGTTCCGTATGCTGGGCGTTACCGAGGGGCCGGTGCTTTTAAAGCCCAATTGGTTCAGCGCCTACCCGGGACAATTCACCGACGCGGCGACGTTGGCGTTGGCGTGCGACGCCGTGGCCGGCGAGAAAATAATAATCGAAGGCCACGCCGCCATGCGCAACGACGGCTCGCGCGAAATAACCCCGGATAACGGCCGCGAGAACCGGGATTGGATTCGCGAGCAGGAGGCCGCGTACTTCGGCCGCCTCGGCCTGGACGCCGTGCTCGCGCGCGACGACGTGACGTACGTCAACGTCACCGACGAAGTCTGGGAGGGCCGCGCGGTTCCGGCGGCGGAGGTGCGCGCCGCGCTCGCGGGGGCCGGGACGCCTCTCGTCTTCGAGGAGCTGTACGGCGCGATGCCCGAGAAGCTCCTGGCGTGGCGAGGCCGGCCGCTCCTCGACCTCGCCCGCGTGAAGGTCCCCGACCCCACCTCCGACGCCCCCGGCTTCAGCCTTTCGCTCAAGAACATGTTCGGCCTTATCCCGGAGCCGAATCGCGGCGCGTACCACGAGCGTCTCCCGGAGGCGATAACGGACGCCCACCTGTTGTACGGCGCGTTCTTCCCCGTCGTCGGCGTCTGCGAGGGCATATTCCACGCCGTGCGCGTGCGCAAGGGCGGCGCCCGCGACACGGCCTGGGGCGACCGCTACGACGACGTCGAGGGCCTGGGGATAGTCGTGGCGGGCGCGAAGGCCGCGGAGGCGGACGCCTTCGCCGCGGCGCTCTTCGGCGTGGACGTCAGCTCGCGCGCCGTGATGGTGGCGGCGGAGGAGCGATTGGGCTGGTGGGATAAGATGGTGGTGCTGGAGGCGACGCGGTACGGGTTGGGAGGTTGAATCCTTGCCTGCGTAAAAAACGGAAGCCGGCCCGAGGCCGGCTTTTTCTTATTTCGTTTTTATCGACAACGCGACGATGATGCCCACGACGGCGACGATGGCCCCGGTGACCCAGGGCGAACCCTGGCTGGCTCAAGTCGCGTAACCCGCCGGCGCCAGCATGTAGCGGTGGAAGTAGTATCCGGCGGCTAAACCCGCTCCCCCCAAAAGTGCCGCCAGCCCCAATTTCAACATATTACCGCCACGCCGCCACCGCGACTACTACGCCCAACGCTACGCCCAGGACGCCCGTGACCCACGGGCTGCCGCTCGCCGCTCAAGAGGACCCGACGCACCGCGTCACGTAGGCCCAGCCGACGCCGAGCGCGCCGCCGACCAAAGCCCCCAGCAGGACCTTAACCGCCGGCATAGGGCCCTCCGGTTATGTACTCCTGCGCGGAGAATGCCGCCGCGGCGCCTTCGCCCACCGCGGTCGCGACCTGCTTGAACTTTTTGGAGCGGCAATCGCCGGCCGCGAATATGCCGGGCGCGTTGGCCCGCATCTCGTTGTCGGTTATGATAAGGCCGGCGTCGTCGAGTTCGACGAGGTCTTTTACCAAATCGGTGTTGGCCGTGACGCCCACGTAGAGGAAGACGCCGTCGACGGCGAGCTCGGCCTCCTCCCCGGTCTTGACGTTCTTCAACCTCAAACCGGTAAGGCCCGCGTCGGCGCTGCCCAGTATCTCCGTTACGACCGTATCCCACACGACTTCTATTTTTTCGTGGGCGAGGGCTTGCTCCTGGATGACTTTTTCGGCCCGCAGTTTGTCCCGGCGGTGAATAATGTAGACGACGCCGGCGAAGTTGGTGAGGTAAACGGCTTCCTTGACGGCGCTGTCGCCGCCGCCGACGACCGCGACCGGCTTGCCCCGGTACAGCGGCCCGTCGCAGGTGGCGCAGGTCGTTACGCCCATGCCCCAGTATTCCTTCTCTCCCGGCACGCCCAATTTCCGGCTTTCGGTCCCGGTGGCGATTATCGCCGCTTTGGCGAGGTATGAGGTTTTGGCGCCTTCGAGCAGGTACTTCCCGTTTTGGGGGATGACTTTCGTCACTTCCGCGGTCGTTATCTTTAGGCCGAAGCGCTCCGCTTGCCGCCGCATCTTGTCCATCAGCTCGGCGCCGGAAAGCGGCTCCGGGAAGCCGGGGTAGTTTTCGACGACGTCGGTCGTTGCGACCTGGCCGCCGGTCAACGGTTTGGCTTCCAGGAGTACGGCGTCCAGGCGGCCTCGGGCCGCGTAGATCCCGGCGGTAAGGCCGGCGGGGCCGCCGCCGACGATGACGAGGTCTCGCTCTACGGGAGTCATCGCTACTTGACTCTCCTCATCAGGACCAGGCGTTCGTATTCTTTCTTCATGCAGCGGTTCATGACGACTTCGAAGCCCGCCTCCTGCGCCTGGCGGGCGAACTCCTCGTCCACGGTGCCGAGCTGAAGCCAGATTACCTTGGCGCCTACCGCCAGGCCGTCCTCGATTATCCCCGCCAGGTGTTCCGGCCGCCGGAAGACGTCGAGGACGTCGACCGGGTCGGATATGTCCCTGATGTAGGGGAACGATGGTTCTCCCAGGATCGACTCGTAACGGGGATTGACGGGGAAGAGGCGGAAACCGTGGCGATTCAGGAAGCGGGCGACGCGGTTGGCCGGTGTCTCCTGCTTCGGCGTTAGACCCACTACCGCGACGTTCTTGTAGGCCTTCAGGATTTCGGCCAACCGCTCGTCGGAGGGGTTTTGAAACTCCGCTCCGTTCTCCGCGACGTCCTCTTTTTTTTCTTCCGGCATAATGTTCAACTCCCAAAGGTAGTTTTTCGGCAAAGCGCTTTCTCGGGACGGGGCACCTCGGGTCTCCGGGGCGAACTTCCTCGCCTCCCGACGTTACGACGAAAGCCGACCGTAATCTCACACCGCGTCCCCAACCTCAGGACGGATGCTCGCCGGCCTCCTCGCCGCGTCCCCCGGCTATGCGCTCATACCGGTGCCGCAAACGGCACATCCGTGTTCGAAACAGGGTATTAACCAAACGCGGCTTACCGCCGCGGTCGTCACTTACCTCAACCGGCGCTTAGGGGGCACGAGCCGCCGACGCCTCTTTTTGCGGCCGGGGCCGCGACGCGCGATATCAGCCGCCGGCACTCCTCCGCGTCGCAGTCGGGGCAACGCGCCTTATCGTCGCCCGCGGAACGACACAGCCGCTCGAAGACGGCGCCGCATTCCTCGCACTCGTACTCGTAGATCGGCATGGTCCGTTTCGTTTATCGGTTGAGGTTCACGTTACCCCCGGGCGGCGGCCTGGCCTTCCGGCCCACCGCCCGGGGAAAGCCCGCTCGAGGTAAAGGTCGGAACGGTTATTCCGTTCCCGCTGCCTCGCCTCCGCTTTCGCGCATTTCCCAGAACTTGTCTTTCATCATCGCCCACTTCTCGGGGTGTTTCTCTTCCATATGGGCGGCGTAGTCCTTGTCGGCTTTGTCGCCCTGGAAGAGGATGCCGCATTCCTCGCAGATGAGGTCCTCGCCGGGGGCGGGACAGGCGATTGCTTCCTCGGCGGCCGTTGCCGCCGTCTCGGCCGCGGTCTCTGCCGTCGGTACTTCCTCTTTCTTCTTGCAACCGTACAGGACGGTCGCGAGGGCCAAGGCCGCGCATAGTATTATGATGACTTTAAAGTACTTCACGTCTCAACCTCCTTGGATGATATATACAGGATATTTTATCATAAAAGAACGATTTGCGCAACTACGGCCGCCAAATCGCGAGGACTTCCTCGCGCAGCCGTTCGATGCCTTTCTCGGCGTCCACCCACGCGGCGCGAGGTTCTCGCTTGAACCACGTACGCTGCTTCTTCGCGAGACGCAGCGTTTCGCGGGCTATGCGTTCGATAGCTCCCGCTTCGTCCCATTCGCCGGCCAGGAGCTGGACCATTTGACGGTATCCTATAGCGTTGAGCGGAGGCGCCGCCGGGTCCCCTACCAGCTTTAAAAGCTTCGCGGTCTCGTCGCGTAAACCCGCGGCCACCATGCGCCGCGTGCGCTTCGCGACGCGCTCCGCGAGCCAGGGCCGCGAGCCGGCCAAAGCGACGACGGTTACTCTGTCGGCCGCGAGCGGCCGGTTCCGCGGTTTTTGCAATTTCGACAACGGGATGCCGGAGAGCTCGAAGACCTCGAGCGCCCGCACGATGCGCTTGTCGTCGGCGGGGGAGATGCGGGCGGCGGCGTCGGCGTCCACGGCGCTCAGGTACGAGTGGAGGTCGACGCCGCGGGCGCGGCGCGCGGCGAGCGAGGCGCGCACGCCCTCGTCCGCGGGCGGCGCCCCGACGATGCCGTCGATGAGCGCTCGAAAGTAAAGGCCGGTGCCGCCCACGACTATCGGCGTTTTCCCCCGGCGCCAAAGGTCCTCGCAGGCCGCGCGGCCTTCTCGCATGTACCGGCCCGCGCTGTAGCTCTCGCCCGGGTCGGCGACGTCGACCATGAAGAATTCGTAACCGCGCCGCGCGGAGGCCGGGACCTTGGCGGTGCCCACGTCGGCGCCGCGGTAGACCTTGGCCGAGTCGCATACCACGAACGAGGCCGCGTCCGGGCCGCCGACCTCGTCGGCGACCGCCAACGCCAGCTCGCCCTTGCCGGTGCACGTGAGCCCTACCACCGCTAATAGTTCACGCCGCATCGCGCCCTAATTTAATATTAATGCGTGCGCTTGGCAACCACTTTGACCTCTAATTAATTTGACATCGAAAGTCGGGCTTAGTATACTCCAGCGGCATGCTGCTGAAGCGGGTCGTAAACGCCACCGGCGTGATATTGCATACGGGAGCCGGCCGGGCGCCCCTGGGCGCCGCGGTGCTGGCGCGCGCCGCGCGGGTACTGGAAGGGTACAGTAACCTCGAGGTCGATTTAGAGACCGGCGAGCGCGGCCGGCGCGACGCGTTGATCGCCGGCCCCCTCCGCGAGTTGACCGGCGCCGAGGACGC
>DATKXQ010000346.1:0-3495 GCA_035528975.1 bacterium | reverse complement strand
GTCTCCTCGATCTCGCGGTCGCCGGGCGGCTCGACGTACGTCCGGTCCCACCACCGCGAGACGCGCCAGAACTTCTTGCCGCCCGAGCCGTCGTAGCGCTCGAACTCGAAGTTGCAATAACCGGCGTTGGCGATGTAGCCGTTGATCTCGTCGACCATAACGAGCAACTTTATGTTTATGTTCTCGGCGTTGTATATCGTTTCGTTGGCGCCGGGCTCGCCGACGTTGGTCGTAGGTATCGTGAGCGATACCGAGTAAGCATTTTTGTATAATTTGGTTACAGCGCCGGTGAACTCGGCGTAAGGCCAAGTCTCCGGGATGACGTACTTGCTGCCGCCGGGGGGGTTCTGGCCCACGTCGTCCGGGTCGAAGTAGAAGACGAAGTCATCGCTCAGGCTTTCTTTCAGGTAGGTAATATTCCTCTCGTTAAAAGACAATTCGACGTTTTTAAGGACGACCGCGGGCGTGTTTACGGGCGTCGGGTCCGTTAAGTCCTCCTCGCCGCAGGCGAGGCCGAGGAGCGTTAACGCTATACCCGCTATTATTATTTTCTTCATCGTTGCGCCTCCCTGTTATTAACGATACAACGCCAATACTCGCCCCAGCGACGCCGGCTCCAGGGCCGGGTTCGCGTCGTACGACGCCGCGGTATTATCCCACCATTTCGTAAGGCGCCAGAACTTCTTGCCGCCCTCGCCGTCGTAGCGCTCGAACTGGAAGTTGCAGTAGCCGCAGTCGGCGATGTAGTAGTTTATTCCGTCCCGATATTCTCCGCGGCCCAGAGCGCCAGGCCGCCGCACTCCTCCCGCGGCTTGCGCTCCAGCCGGGGCCCCTCGAATTCCCACACGACGACCTCGGCGACGAAGATCTCGCAGCCCGGCATGACGTGGCCGCCGAAGCCGCGGCCCTCTTTGTCCGAGAGCGCCAGGTGCGCGTGGACGAACGGCTCGCCGTCCTTGAGCGAGACGTTGCCGGTGAGCGCGCAGATCTCCATCTCCCCGTCGAAGGTATTGGTCCTATATTCCCCCATAGCGGGGATGAATATCCCGACCGCGGCGCGGCTCAGGGCGCCGATGCCCGACACCGCGCCGAGCTCGATGCCCTCGGCCCGAACCAGTTTGTTTAACTCCTCCAGGAGGTCGGCGCCCACCTCGAGCCGGCGCATTATTGCGCCTTTGACTTTCATACTTGCCATATGACCCCTTTCCGCAACGATAATATACCATACCGGCGTTGCGGGCGCAAAGGAAAGGCGTGGGGCCGATTTCGCTTTTTGGCACTTATATTTTGTATTATAATCGCCCCAGGCGTTACTTATGGTGAATATGCGCGCGCCTTTTGAGATAGAGGAAATAACCCCCGCCGCGCCGGGCCGGTACGACGGCTTTCTGGCGGCGTCGCCGCAGGGCACGGTATTCGCCGGCCCGAGCTGGCTTTCGCTTTTGGCGGGCCGACTCCCGGGTCGGGTCTTCGCGCTGGCCTTCGCCGCCGGCGGCGAGACGAAGGCCGTCGTCCCGGTGTGGGAGCGGCGCGAGGCGCTGCTGGGTGCGGTGGCGGAGCTCCCGCCGCTCACGCCTTACTGGGGGCCGTGCCTGCCGCCCCCGGGCGACCTCCGGCCCGAGCGCGCCCGGGCCCGCGACCACGACGTGCTGGCGGCGGTCGCGGCCGAGTTCAAACGGCGGTGGCGCTACTGCCGGCTCGCGTGCCACCCCGCGCTCGCCGACGTGCGGCCCTTCACGTGGGCCGGCTTCCGCGGCGAAGGCCGCTACACCGCCGTGTTGGCGCCGGCGGCCGAGGACGAGTTTTTGGCTTCCCTCTCCTCGTCGCTCCGGAACAAGATCAAGCAGGGCGAGGGGAGGCCGGTGGAGGAGAGCGCGGACGCGGAGCCGTTCGTCGCGATGTACGCGGCGACCTTCGGCCGGCGCGGCATGACGCCGCCGGTGCCGGAGAGCTTCGTGCGCGCGCTGGCGGCCGCGTTCTGCCCCGCGGCCGGCAGCATCTTCTACGTGCGGGGCGACGGCGGCGAGCCGGTCGCGGGGCGGCTCGTGCTGTGGGGCGGCGGTACGGCGTACGAGCTGCTGGCGGCGTCGTTCGACGAGGGCCGCGGGCCGCTGGGCGCTTATTTAATGTGGCGCGTCATACGGGCCGTGTGGGAGAGGGGCCTGGCGTTGGATATGGTGGGCGTCAACGTCGCGTCGATCGCCCGCTTCAAGGAATCGTTCGGCGGCGCCCTTACGCCGTACTATCAGCTCGCGGCCTATCGCTCGCCGCTGGTGCGGCTCTGGGCCGGCGCGCGGCGGAGGTTAAGCGGGTGATAGGGCTCGACGTGGGCGAGTGCCGTTTGGGCGCGGCGCGGGCGCGCCACGTCCTGCGGGAGCTGGCGCTTATGGCCGGCCTGCCGCGGGCGGAGGGCCGGCCGGCGGCGACGCTGGCCTACGGCCGGGGCGCCGGAGCAGAAGGCCCGCGCGTCGTCATACCGGCGGAGGCCGAGCACGTGGCGCGCGAGGTGGCCCCCGAGGTATGGCGGGACGGCGACGTCGACGTCCCGCTGCTGTTCCGCGCCGAGGCGCCCGGGGGCGAGGCGGTCGCGCGGACCGCGGCGGGCGAGCCGCTCCTGACGCGCGTGGGCGAGGCCGTGTACCTGGCGTTCGACGTCGTCGCCGCCGCGGACTACTACCTCCACGGCCGGGGCGAAGTGGGCTGGCCGCGGGACCGGTGCGGCCGGCCGGACCTCGCCGGCGCGCCGCCCTGGCGACGCGAGTCGGCGGCCGTGGCGGTCGTCAACCGCTACGCCGGGTTGCTCGGCCGCGCGCTCGAGGCGGCGTGCGAGGCCGCGGCCATTCCCCTCCTCCGTTTCCGGTATTGGCCCGACGGCGCGCCGTTCGCCGTGGCGCCGAGCCACGACGTCGACCGGCTGCGCGCGCCCGCGCGCGCCGAGATGCTGCGCTCCGTTTTGCGGCCGGCGAGGGGCGGCGCCCGGGCGCGGTACCGCCTGGCCGATATCGTGCGGGGGCCGGTGACCTTCGAGCCGCTCCCCGCCATCCGCGAGGCGGAGGAGGCCGTCGGCGGCGCGTCCACGTTTTTCCTGGGGGCGCGGCGCCGCGGGCCGTTGGATTTTACGTACGACGTCGCGGAGGCGGCCGGGCTGCTCGGCGAGCTGGCGGCGGCGGGCCGCGAAGTAGGCCTTCACAGCAGTTACTATACGTGCGACGACGGCGCGGCGTTGGCGCGGGAGCGGGAGCTGCTGGCCGCCGCGGCCGGGCGCGACGTGCCGGGCGTCCGCGGCCACTACCTTCGGCTGGGCGGGGAGGCGGGGTGGCGGGCCGTGGCGGCCGCCGGTTTCGAGTACGACGCCTCCTTCGGTTACGCCGACGAGCTCGGGTGGCGGGGCGGCGCGGCTTCGCCCTACCGGCCCTTCGACGCCGAGGAAGACGCCCCGTGCGGCTTCGTCGAAATACCGCCGGCGGTGATGGACGGGACCCTTTTCCAATACAA
>DATKXQ010000345.1:0-4822 GCA_035528975.1 bacterium | reverse complement strand
CACGTCCCGCATGGTAATCGTCGGCGCTTCCATCGGCGCCAACTTCGCGCTGAACTACGCGGCGTCCGACGCCGACGTGCGCGCGGTCGTCCTGCTCTCGCCGGGCCTGAATTACCACGGCGTAACGACGGTCGAGGCGATGTCGGACTACGGCGGCCGACCGGCTTACCTCGTAGCCAGCGAAGAGGACTCGTACGCGGCCGACACCGTCGGGAAACTTCACGAAATCGCGGGAGGTGCGGAGCTCGCGTTGTTCAAAAGCGCGGGGCACGGCACGAACATCTTCCGGGCGGAACCGTCGCTCGCCGATACGCTGGTGACGTGGCTCGCCGCGCAGGCGGCAAAGTAAAAGGGCCCGGGAAGGGCCCTTGGTAGCGAGTCCGGCGCGCCGCCGCTACGGCGACATCCCCGGGAGGTTCAAACCCTCGGGCAAATTCAACCCCCGGGCAAGGCCGGACATCTCGTCGCGCGCCAACGCCTCGGCCTTCTTCTTGGCCGCGTTGACCGCGGCCAGCACCAGCTCCTCCAGGAGTTCCACCTCGTCGGCGTTGACCGCCGCCGGATCTATCTTCACCGAGAGTATTTCCTGGTGGCCGTTGGCCACGACGGTTACCATGCCGCCGCCGGCGCTCGCTTCCACCGTCATCGCGGACAGCTTCTTTTGGACTTCGCCCAGTTTCTGCTGAACGTCTTTCGCTTGCCTTAGCAGCTGCGCCAAATTGCCTATATTGCCCAACATCTCGTACCTCCGCCCCGGAGGGCGCGAGACCTACGACTCGTCTTCCTCCGGCGTCGTCAATTCCTTCTCTTCGACTATCTCGCCGCCGTATCGCTCCTGGATCTCGGCGACTAGCGGGACGTCTTCGAATAGCGTATCCGCGGCCGTCGCCGGCGCGGGGGCGCCCTCCTCGACCTCCACGTGAACGCTGACGGGCCGGCCCAGTATGGCGGCGACCTTTTCGGCGAGGCCGGCCTTCCGGCCCTCCTCGTCGACTTTCTGCGCGCTCGCCCGGTAGCTCTCGGGGAAACCCAGCCGAAACTCGTCCCCGGCGAAGGAGATCAACCGCGCCGGGGCAACCAACGCGTGCAGCGCCCGGTCCGTCTCGCGGAGGCCGGCCAGGACCCGCTGCCACGTCTCGGTGAGGCTCTTCGACGCCTCCGCCGCGGGCGTCGACTCCGCGGCCGCGGCTTCCCCGCCGCCGGGAGACAGCTCCTCGGCTTCAACGCCCGCCGTGGCCTCCAACAGGTCCTCGAGCGGCAGGAGGTTGCGGATCCTCGCCGCCTTGAGCGCGGCGTATTCCAAAATGAGCCGCGGCGAGAGGACCTTCGTCATCGGCCCCGCGGCCTCCAAAAAGACGTTGAGGAGGTTCAGGAGCGTTGCCGGCGATTGGCCGGCCGCGGCGGCGCGGAGCCTCTCCCGCTCCTCGCCGCCGACGTCGACGAGGTTCGGGTCGTCCGGCGCGACGGCCAGGACCATGAGGTCGCGAAAGTACTCCACGAGCTGCTGCGCCGCCTGGACGAGGTCCTCCCCCTCCGTCGCCAGCGCGTCCACGGCCCGCAAGGCCGCGGCGCCGTCTCCGGCCAAAACGGCCGCGGCGAGGCCCTCGACCGCCTCGCCCGCCACCAGACCGAGCGTGCGCTCGACGTCTTTGAGGGCGACCTCTCCGCCCGCGAAGGCGATAACCTGGTCGAACAGCGACTCGCCGTCGCGCATGCTGCCGGCCGCGCGGCGCGCGATTAGCGAGAACGCGCCCGGCTCCACCGCCAGCCCCTCTTCGCGGGCTATGGCGGCCAATTTCTCCTGTATGGCCGCGGCGCCGATGCGCCGAAAGACGAACCGCTGGCATCGGGATACGATAGTGAGCGGGACCTTATCGAGCCGCGTCGTCGCGAAGACGAAGACGACGTGCGACGGCGGCTCCTCGAGCGTTTTCAGGAGGGCGTTGAACGCCTCCGGCGTGAGCATGTGCACTTCGTCGATTATATATATTTTGTAGGGGCTGTGACCCGGGGCGAAGCGCACGCGCTCCCGCAACTCGCGGACGTCGTCGATGCCGCGGTTGGAGGCGCCGTCGATCTCCAGCACGTCGGTGTCGTTTCCGACGGCGACGGCCCGACAGTTGTCGCACACGCCGCACGGCGTCACGGTCGGCCCCTCGGAGCAATTGAGCGCCTTGGCCAAGATGCGCGCCACCGACGTCTTGCCGACGCCGCGGGGCCCCGCGAAGAGGTAGGCCTGGGCGACGCGGCCGCCCGCTACGGCGTTGGCCAAGGTCCGCGTGACGGCCTCTTGCCCTATGACCTCGTCGAACGTCGCGGGACGGAAGCGCCGCGCGAAAACCTGGTAATCGGAGACCGTCATCTACGCTCCTTCGCCGCCTATGATCTCCATTCTAATTTTATACATCTTGCACGCTTCGGTGCAATCCTGCGGGGGCTTCTCGCACGCCTCGACGTGCGTTATGATTTCGGCGCCCGGAAACTCCCGCCGGATATCGTCCTCCAGGTCCTCCGTCAAACGGTGGGCCATTTCGACCGGGATGTCGCGGCACGTTACGACGTGCAGGTCGATGTGGCGCTGGCCGCCGGCGCGCCTGGTGCGGAGCCGGTGGAACTCCAGCCAGTGGGGATGGTCCTCTCTGACGATCTCCGCGATGCGCTTTTCCTCGCCGTCCGGGAGGCGCCGGTCGAGGAGGTCGCCGAACGATTTCCTCGTTATCCGCCAGGCCGTGATTAAAATGAGGCCGGCCACGGCGAAGGCCGCCAGCGGGTCGAGGACGTGGACGCCGGTGAGCCGGATGAGGACTATGCCCCCCAGGACCCCCAGCGACGTCCACACGTCGGTCCGGAGGTGGTGGCCGTCGGCCTCGACCGCCACCGAACCGCTCTTGCGGGCCACGGCGAAGAGCCGCGCCGAAACCAGGAAATTTATGACGGCCGAGGCCGCCATCACGAGGGCGCCCAGGCCCAACTGTTCGACCTCTCCGCCGCTGATTATCTTGCGGACGGCCTCTACTATTATAAAAAAAGCGGCGCCGAAAATCAATAAGCCCTCGGCCGCGCCGGAGAGCGCGTCGTACTTGCCGTGGCCGAAAGCGTGGTCGCCGTCGGCGGGGTAACGCGCCTTGCGGACCGCCCAAAAAGCTATGAGCGCCGCGACGAGGTCCACGCCGGAATGCAAGCCCTCGGCGACTACCGCGGCCGACGACATCGCGACGCCCGCGACGAGCTTGCCCCCGGTCAACAGCGTGTTGGAGATAACCGCCAGCCACGTCACGCCCAGGTTGGCGCGGTCCCGCTCTTCCTTAGTCGTCATCGGCCAGCGCGGCGTGCGCCGCGGCCAACTCCTCCGGGATGTCCAACTTCTGGGGGCATTTCTCCGCGCACTCGCCGCAGGAGGTGCAGGCGGCCGCGTTGTTCATCCGGGCGAAGAAGCCGGTGCGCCCTATCTCCGCGTACAATTTCTTGGCCGCTTCCTCCAGGCCGTATACCCGGGCCAGATTATATAGCGCCAACACCCGCGAAATGGCAACCTTCTCCGGGCAGGGCGCGCAGTAATCGCAGCTCGTGCAATAAAGCTCGGCTAACTTCCGGTACTCGTCGAAGCTCTCGTTTATTTGGGCGAGCTCGGCCTCGTCCAGCCGGTCCGCGCGCGACGCCGTCGCGACGTTCTCGCGCAGCTGCTCGCGGCTGCTCATCCCGGAGATGGCGCAGCTCACGTTCGCGTTGGCCAGAACGAAGCGGAAGGCCAGCTCGGGAGTGCTCGCGGCCGAAAACCCTGAGTCCTCGATTACCGACGAGGGCCCCGCCAGGCGGCCTCCCCCCACCGGCCCCATAATCACGACCGCCAGGCCCTTCGCCGCGGCGTGCGCGATGCCGGCCTCGTTCTTACGGTCTATCAAGTTGTACTGCACCGTGCAGCCGACGAACTCGCCCGTATCTATTATCTTGAACAAGTCCTCCGGCGGCGCGTGGAACGAGAAGAAGAGGTGGCGGAGGAGTCCCTCGTCCTGCGCCTTGCGGGCCGCGGCCAGCGGGCCGTCCTTTATCGCCAGGTGCTCCGTAAACTCCTTCCAGCTTATGCCCCATACGTGATAGACGTCGACGTAATCCGTCTTGAGCTTGCGGAGTGATTCGTCGAGGCGGCGGCGCCAGTCGCCCGCGTCGTCGTTGACGCGCTGGTTCTTGGTGGAGAGCCACACGCGCTCGCGGTAGCCGTCGGCGAGAGCTTCGCCGACCGCCTCTTCCGACTGGTTGCGGTTGTAGAGCGGCGCGGTGTCGACGTAGTTGATGCCGGCGTCGACGGCCGCGCGGATAACGGCGACCGCCTCGTCGCGTCGGACGTTCCCTTCCTCGTCCTCCGGGAGGCGCATGGCGCCGTAGCCCAGCGCGCTAATTTTATATCCGAGATTGCCGAAGTCGCGGTATTGCATTGCCGCACCTATTCCAATTTCACATCGAGGTCGACGACCGGCATACTCTCATCGGGTTCGGCCGGTCCCGTCACGGTTACCGAGGCGAAGGCTTCATCTTCGGCGCCGCCGTCGGCCCAGGCCCTTACCTCCCACGTGCCGGGCGGCAGCTCGAGTTCGTAACGCCCTTTGGCGTCGGTGGTCGTTTCGAGGAAGAGGTCGCGGACGGCCACGCCGGCGTGCTTAATGGCCTTGCCGCGCGCGTCCCGCACCGTACCCGCGACGCGTGTCATTTGCGTCTCGACACACAGGTCGATCATAACCTCGAGCTCCGCCGACGCCAGCGGCACCGTCGTCACGAACGGCTCGTCGTAGACGTCGCCGACGACGTCGTAGACGAGGAGGCGGTG
>DATKXQ010000344.1:0-6858 GCA_035528975.1 bacterium | reverse complement strand
TCGGCCGCCGTGTGTTAATATCCGGCCGGCGTGGGCAAAGCGAGGATCATAGCGGCTTTCGCGGCGGCCTCGTTGGCGTCTACCGCGGCGTACGGGTTGACGGTCGAGGGCCGCCAGCTCCGCCTCGAGGCGGGCGCCTTCGTTACGGAGGACGCCGAATGGCTCGCGGCCCGCGCGCGCTACCTTCTCCAACAACATGAGTACGGCCGCGCCAACGACGTCGCGACGTTGCTGGCGGGCGCGGCGCCCCCCGCGATGACCCTCCAGGCCCGCGCCCTCGCCGCCCACACCAAATACTTCGCCGTAGGCCACAAGGAATCGTACGTCGCCTTCCGCGACCTCTACCGCGCGGAGAAGGCCCGCCTCGACGCCGCCGGGAGGGCCCTCTCCGACGAGGACCGCGCGCGCCTGGCGACGATCTCGGCCGAGGCGACCGCCGCCCTCGGAACGGCCTACGGCCCGGCCGCCGTCGCCGGCGCGAAAAAGATCTCGAGCTACGACTCGCCCACCGCCAACACCGGCGCCGCCGAACCCCAACTCAAGAAGTACGATTTGCGGTGGTCCGTCAACCTCGTCTTTCTGATACGCGAGTACGATAAAGCGAGCATCGCCGACGCGAAGGCCGCGGTCAAAGCGGCCCTCGACGAGAAGCGGACCTACCAGGCCTTCTTCCGCGACGTCAGCATGCCCAAGTCCACCAAGGACCGCGCCGTCGACGACGTCCGGGGCAGCGCGGGCGACCGCGCCCGCAAGATGCTGCCCGGGGCCATAGCGCGCGAAATGCAGACGACGTACAACCTCGAGGGCTTCAAATTCTGCCTTAAAAAACCCGTCGGCATACCGGAGCTGACGATGTACGCCACGCGCGCTATTGAGATAGCGGAGAAAGAGGAGATAACGGTCGAGCGCTACGAGGACGCCGGCTACGTCGCCTACCGGGCGACGGCGACCATGCGCGCCACAGCCACCGTCTCCCTCGCCGACGCGCTGACGTACTTAGGGGTCGAGCCGTACGTGTGGCGGCCTTTCGTCGGCAAGCTGGAGGGCGAGGAAGAAAAGGAGAAGGGGACGCCGGAGGGGCCGCCCGCCGAGATGGACCCGGGCGAAATTCCCGAGTAAGAGACTATGAAGAAGCTCACGTTTACGGTCCTCTTCGCCGCGGCGGCCTGCGCCTACGCCGGCTTCCCCGACGCCGAGGTCGCGGGAGAACTCTTCCTCGCGCAGCTCGACGCGCGCTACGGCGAGGCCGAGGGCGCGACGACGAGCGCTTTCGTCGAGGGCGAGACGCCCGAACGGGCGCTGGCCGCGGTCCGCGTCGACTTCGGCTATTACCGCGAAGTATACGCGACGCTCTTCGCGCGCGGCGCCGGCGGATGGCGCGTCGCCGATTACGACGGCCCCATCAACTACTTACCGGAGATGGGCGGCGACGCCGGGACGTTAGACAAAAGCCGGCTCGGCGACCGGACGTACTACGCGTTTACGTGCACCGAGGCCTCGTACGGCTCGGGTATGGGAACCGAGTACGACTACTATATCCTCTACCGCGTCGACGGCGAGGAACTCGTCAAAGTTTTCGAGGGCGAGACGGGCGTCCGGGAGGATTATTACTCCCGCTGGTACGGCGGCGAGGACTCGTCCGCCTGGGCCTACGGCGGCTCGTGGGAGGCCGTCACGGCGTTCTCGTTCGACGACGTGGACGGCGACGGGACGTTCGAGCTGTGGGCCCTAACGCGCGCGAGCCCCGCCCAAGGCGCGCCCGCGAAGCACATCGACGCCCGTTTGTACGCCTTGGACGGCGACGGAAAATTCGTGCCCGCCGACGTTAACGCGTATTACGACATATTAGCGGTAACGGATTCGGTACCGGCAAAGCTGTTGCTCGCGCGGGCGGCCTTGACCGAGCGCGGCGACGCGGCCGCGGCGCGCGCCTTCCTGGAGGAGGCCGCGGCGCTCGAGGCCGCGAGCTCCCCGGCTATCGACGCGGAGTGGGAGCTTTTGGCGCGCTTCGCGAAGGACCCGCCCGAGGCGGTCATGCTCTACTACCGCGACGACGGCGACGACCTGCGCACGCTGGCCGAGGAATACGCCGACACGGCGGCGGGCGCCGAAGCCGTGGTAACGCTCGGCGACCTCGACGGCCTTGCGACGTTCCTCAAAAAGCGACGGCGCCACGCGCGGTGGCCCCAGGCCTACGCTTACGCCGCGCGGGAGGCGCTGTACTCCATCGTCTACGAGGAAGAGAACCCCGCCGACGAAAAAGACCTCTCCTTCCTCAAGAAAAACCTGGGACGCTATCTCGACCGCACGGCCGACGCGGAAGAGAAGGCGCGCACGGTGACGCACTTAGCCGACTGCTTCTACCACGCCGGCGATTTCGGGGAGGCGGCGCGGCTCTACGGAAAATCGCTCGCCGTCGAGCCGCACTCCGCCTTCGAAGATTACAACTACCTACGGCTCGGCGACTGCGCCGCGGCCGCGGGCGACCACGCCGCCGCGATAGAATTCTACGCCGACTGCGTCGCGCTCAGCGGGTGGTGGGGCTTTGACGCCACCGAAATGCTCCTGGGATACGCCGCCGTCCGCGAGGGCGGTTCGTGGCGCTATTTCCCCGATTACCTGGACGAACGCGGCGACTACAAATACTTGACGCTGGAGGTCGGCGACCTCGACGGCGCGGACGGCGCCGATTTCGTCGCCCTCGTCCAGTGGGAAGAGGAGCCGCACGAGCTATATTACTTCTTCCGGACGGACGACGAGTTCCGCGGCGAGCCGGCGATGCGCGGCCAACCGTCGCTCTGGCTCCCGAAGATCGTGGACGTATTCGAATCCGGGCCGCAGCTTTTGGCCTGCAACGAGACCGTCGAGGGCGAGGACGGCCGCGTCACGTACCGGGTACTGAGCCGCTGCGACGGCTCGCGCATGCGCGAAGTGGCGCGCCTGAAGATCGAAGAGACCCGGGCCTCCGAACCCGGATACGCGTACGCGGCCGCGGTGGGTTTCGCCGACTCGCTTCCGCTCACCGTAACCGTAACCGGTACTTTGACGTCGGCCGCGGGCGAGAAGGCCGTCGACGAAAGATACCGCTGGAACGAAGAGGCCTTCGCCTTCGTGGCAATAGAACCGTAACCGCCGGACGCCGAGCCGGGAGGTAAACGTTATGCGAAGAGATCGTATTGCGATAGGAATCGTAGCGGTAATCCTGGCCGCGTCGCCGGCATTCGCGACGCAGTTCTGGGCGGCCGACGAGGCCCACCCCCTCGGGCCGCCGGTGGCGCCGCGGCTCGGCTACGACGCCCGCGCCGAGAGCTACGACGCCGACGAGGTCTACGGGAAAGCCTGCGCCTTCATCGAGTTCTGGCAGGTCAAAGACCCCAACGACCCCAACTACGGCGGCATCCGGGAAGGCAAAGACTTGCCCAACATCATCCAGACCGACAACACCCAGGAGTCCGTCTGGGTGTGGTCGCGCTGGCGCGAGCTCACGGCGAGTACCGCGTACGACGAGGCCGTAAGGCGGTCCTGGGTCTACATCAATAAATACCCGGCGTGGGAAGAGGAGGGTTGGGAAAACCCGGCGTCCAAATATTACCGCATCTACAACTGCGGCTGGGGCATGCGGGCCGAGATGATGTATCGCCGCGCCACCGGCGACCAGTCGCGCAAGAACTACGGCCTGACGGCCGCCCGCTTCGTCGCCTACAACCCCGTGGATATCAACCCCGTCACGTACCAGAATAACTTCCTGTGCACCGCGTGGGCGGTCGGCAACCTCTACGAGTACGCGACCGACGTCGGCGACGAGGGCTTGCGAGCCGCCGCGCTGACGATGGCCGGCCAGGTCAAGGCACTGGCCGAGGGCGCCCCGGCCTGGTGCATCGGCGGATATTACTGGGCCATGTCCGGCGGCGCGGTCATATGGGGCCTTCACAACTCCTACTTCAAAGAGCACCCCGACGAAGAGGAAGCCTGGATGGCCCGATACGCGACCTACTTGCCGCCACCAATCGAACCCTCCGCGGCCTCGTGGGACAACGCCTGGAACGCCTGGTTCATGCTGGGGCACTATTCCGCCTACCATGCCACGTTAGACGACGACTACTGGGCGAAGTTCGAGAACGTCGCGGCCAACCTCGTCGTCCAGGACACCGACGGTGACGGCGGCATCCCGCCGAGCCAGGGCCTGGACTATACCCACGACCACACGTGGGTCACGTCCTACATGTGCTATATGGGGATGGACCGGATAATACGCGACCTGAGCGTAAAGGACCTTACGGCGACCGCAGGCCGGGGCGAGATCGTCCTGGCGTGGGAACCGGCCTTCGAGGAACGGGCCGTCGGCTACGACGTTTACCGCGAGGAGGTGGGGACGCCGGGCCGCCCGAAAATCAACGACGTACCCGTCGCCGGCGAGCCGCCGTACGAGATAATAGATGAGCACGTCGTACCGGGGCGGACCTATAAATATTGGGTTCAAGCGCTCAGCGCCGGCGAGAACACCAGGGTAACCGGCCCCGTGGAAGTTAAGGCCGGCGGGTTTCCCAACAGCTTCGTCCTCACGCAGAACTACCCCAATCCCTGCGCGGGCAGGACGACGGTGGAGTTCGCGCTCGGCCACCCCCACCGCGCGACGTTCCGCGTCTACGACATAGCGGGGCGCGAGGTCTACTCCCACGTCGGCGACTACACGACCGGTAAACACGAGCTCCACCTCAACCTCGACGTGCCGCCCGGCGTTTATATCTACCAACTGAAGGCCGGCGACGACGAGGCGGTCCGAAGCATGGTAGTGGTCAACTAACGCCGGGCCAATAAATAAACCCCCGGCCGCAGGGCCGGGGGTTTTTTACGCAGCGATTGCTTAGGTTATCTTATAGAAATTTCGACGCGCTCGCCCTTCTCGTCGTCCTGGACGGTAATTATCTCGCCGGTGCCCTCGTCGAGGAGCGTACTCAAGTCGTCGAGGGCGATCTCCTTGTCGCCCATGCGGGCCTTCGCGTCCTCGGGCACGAACCGCAGCGCCCACCGCGCGAGGCTGAGCGGGATGTTGACGTTGACGCTGGGGCGCTCGCTGCCCTCCTTATAGACGCGCACGTGAAGCGTTTTGCCGCGGCCGGTCGGGGCGGCCGGGCCGCCGGCGGCCTCCGCGCCGCCCGCAGCCAGCACCTCCAGCAACTTCGCCGCCTCGTCGGCCTGTATCTTGCCTTCCTCCAGCATCGTAAGTATCTTCATACTCTCGGGCATCGTCATCATTTATCCTCCTCGATCTTTATAACTCCTTTGACGTTGGCGGCGTTGACCTTAACGCGGGCTTTCGGCTCGCCGTCGGCGTATACCATTTTCGTCCCTTCCTTATCGAAAGGTATATCCGTCTCCATTTTGCTGGACAGCGCCTCGAACGTTATAAGGCAATCTTTCGGCTTATGGGCCAGCGCGAGGTGGACCTTGCCGTTGCCGAAGTTCATCGCGTAGTCGGCGCTTTCGGGGAGCCGCTTCATATCCATCTCGACCTTGCCGTTGCCGCTATTGAACTTGAACTTCTCGAGGCCGTCGGCCTCTTGAAGCGACAACCTCACGTTGCCGCCGTTGACGTCCAGCTCGCGGGCGCCGCGGCTCACTATCTTGCCGTTGCCCAAATTCAGCTCGAGGCGCGCGGCGTCCGTCTCGACGTTGCCGTTGCCGAAGTTGGCGCTCACGGCGGCGATGCCCTCGGTCTTCAGCGGGCCGGTGCCGTAGTTGGCGACGAACGGAACGTCCGCCGGGAGCGTAACGTCGAAATCCACCTTGACCTTCGCGCCCCGGAAGAGGTCGAATATCCCCTTCGTCATGTCGGCCTTGACGTGGGCCTTGCCGCCCTCTTCCTCGAAGGTCAACTTGGCCTTCTCGAAAAGCTTCTTGGCGGCGCCGGCGTCGTCGGCACGCGCGCGGAGGGTGGCCACTACCAACGTCGTATCGCCGGCCCGCGCCGCGATGCTGCCCATGAAGCCGTCGACTCTCAATTCGGTAATGCGGCCGCGCGGCGACCACTCCGTTATGTCGGTGAACTCGCCCCCGGCGTCCTCGACGTCGCGGTCTTCCTCCTCGGCGCCGGCCTCCAACGCCTCGAGCAATTCCTCGGCCTCCGCCGCGGTAATCTCGCCCTTCTCCAGGCGCTCGAGTATTCGCATCCTCTCGTCGTCAAACATCGCTATCTCCTATCGGCGCATCACGTTTAACGGGTTTTGATTTCTTTCAACGCGTCGGCGGCTTCGGCCGCGGTCATCTCGCCCCTCTCGACCGCGGCGAGTATGTCGGCCCGGAGCGTGCGGGCCTCTTCCGCGGCCGCGGCGTCCTCGGCCACTTTGAACCCGAGCGCCCGGATGACGTCGTCGAGGCGCCCCCGCACCGTGGGGTACGAGACGCCGAGCTCGCGCTCCAGCTCTTTGATGTTGCCGCGCCGGCGCACGAACGCGAGGACGAACTCGGCCTGCCCGGCGTCGAGGGCCGCCAGTTTATTGGGGGTGAAGCGCCCCCCGACCACGGCCTCACAGTTGCTACAGGCGAACGCCGAGACCTCTACGCGGCCGCCGCAAAACGGGCAATTCCCCGGTAATGTCGGCATAGTCCATCACCTCCTAATCGACGGGTAAAATTAACATAATAATTCATATATGTCAATAAAATTATAAATAACATTTATCTTATATCCGATATAATTAATATATATATAAATATTTAGCGCGGCGCCGCAAATACCGTTTGAGACGCCTCGGCGCGAATATCCCGGCCCCCGCGCCGACAACGCGCCGCGCGAACGTGCCGGGTATTCGCCGAAGGCCGCCGGCGCCGGGCGCGAAACTTTTTTATTGACAATCG
>DATKXQ010000343.1:0-6924 GCA_035528975.1 bacterium | reverse complement strand
GGTACGAGGAAGCCGCGGCGCAGGGCATCGTGGCCGGCATCAACGCCGCGCTCGCTGCGCGAGGCGACGAGCCGTTCGAGCTCCGCCGCGACGAGGCGTATATAGGGGTGCTGGTTGACGACCTCATCACGAAGGAGCACGTCGAGCCGTACCGCATGTTCACGGCCCGGGCGGAATATCGGTTGAAGCTCCGCGAGGACAACGCCGACGACCGCCTCCTCGAGTACGGCTGCAAGTTCGGCCTGGTGAAACCGGCGCGACGGGCGGCGCTCGGGCGCTTCCGGCGCGAGGTGGAAGCGCTGCGGGGGATATTAAATAAGAGTAAGGTGGGGACCGGGCCGGGGCGCCGGGCCGCGGCGGAGATGCTGCGGCAGCCGGAGACCACTATTGAAAAGTTAACGGAAGAGATGCCCGAACTAGCCGATTTCACGGAAGCGGCGCGGGCGCGCGTCGAGACCGATATAAAATACGAGGGGTACGTGCGGCGCCAGGAGGAGGAGGCCGCGGCGCTCACGGCCTACGAGGAAGCCGTCATCCCGGAAACGGTTGATTACGAAAGGGTTGCGGGCCTCGCGCGCGAGGCGCGGGACACGCTCGAGCGGGTTAGGCCGGCGACGCTGGCGCGGGCGGCGCGGCTCCAGGGCGTAACGCCGGCGGATTTGATAGTCTTATTGAGGTATATCAAGGGAAAACGCGGTTGACAGGCGGCGGCGCGGAAGTTAATATGCCGACGTGGGACCGGGCGGACAGGGACGCGACGTCGGCTTTTTTTTGGATAAATACCTGGCCGAGCTCGACGCCGGATGCAGGCACAAGCTGCGAAAGCTCGCGGCGCTGCACGAGAAGTACCGCGAGCGGGCGCGGCTCTCGGCGGCGCTGGAGGCCGAAGCGTACGTCGTCCACCTCGTCGCGGACAGCTTAAAGCTCGTTGAGCTCGCGCCGCCGCGGGAGGGCGACGCGCTGGCGGACGTGGGCTCGGGGGGCGGGTACCCCGGCCTGCCGCTGGCCGTAGCGCGGCCCGACCTGCGTATAACGCTGCTCGAGCCGGCGCCGCGCAAGGCCGAGTACTTGCGGCTCGCGGCGGAGGAGCTGGGGCTGGCGAACGTGACGGTGGAGGCACAGCCGGCGCAGGAGGCGGCGCCGGGGGCGTTCGACGTGGCGTGCTCGAAGGCGCTGGCGGGGACGGAAGTGGCGCTGCGGCTGACGCTGCCGCTGGTGCGGCGGGGCGGCCGGGCGGTTTTGTATCTGGGCGATATTTCCGAGGGCGCGCTGGCGGCGCTAACGGCGCAGGCGGAGGCGGCGGGGGGCCGCGTCGGCGAGACGCACTACTACGAGCTCCCGACGCTCGACCGCCCCCGGCTCCTGGCGGACGTAATAAAGGCGTAGGTTTCACGTGAAACCGACGCCCGACGTTTCACGTGAAACATAGAACCTGATATGACCAGGGTCATCGCGATCGCGAATCAGAAGGGCGGCGTCGGCAAGACGACGACGGCGGTCAACCTCGCCGCGGCGCTGGCGGCGGCGGAGAGGCCGGTGCTGCTGGTCGACCTCGACCCGCAGGCCAACGCGACGTCCGGCCTGGGCGTCGACCGCGAGGCGCTGGAGGCCACGACGTACGAGATGCTTTTGGGCGAGGCCGACGCCCGCGACGTCATCGTGGAGGCCGGCGTCCCGGGCCTCAAGCTCGCCCCCTCCCACCCCCGCCTCGTCGGCGCCCAGCTCGAGCTCGCCGACGTCCCCGCACGCGAGTCGCGACTCGATTTTAAATTAAAAGAGGTCACGGGCGATTTCGAGTACGTCCTCATCGACTCGCCGCCGTCGCTCGGCCTCTTGACCGTGAACGCGCTCGTCGCCGCCGAGTCGGTCCTCATCCCCATCCAGTGCGAGTACTACGCGCTGGAGGGCGTGAGTCTGCTGATGGAGACGCTGACGCTGGTGCGGGAGCGGCTCAACCCCGCCCTCGCGCTCGACGGCGTCCTGCTCACGATGTACGACCCGCGCACCAACCTCTCCGCGCAGGTCGCCGCCGAGATACGGCGCTACTTCGGCGCCGCCGTCTTCCGGACCGTCATCCCGCGGAACGTCCGCCTGGCCGAGGCGCCCTCCTTCGGCCTGCCGGTGCTACTCTACGACGCCGCCTCGAGCGGCGCGCAGGCGTACCTCGCCCTCGCGCAGGAGGTCCTACAGAATGGCCGCTAAGAAAAGGTTGGGGCGGGGCCTGGACGCGCTGATACCGCGCGGCCCGGGCGACGGCGCCGCCGTGCAGGAGATCCCCGTCGACGCCCTCAAGCCCAACCCGCGACAGCCGCGGCGCCGCTTCCCCAAGGGCGAGATCGAGGAGATGGCCGCCTCCGTACGCGAGCACGGCATCCTGCAGCCGCTGGTCGTCCGGCCCGCCGGCAAGGGATACGAGGTCGTCGCCGGCGAGCGTCGCCTCCTGGCGGCCCGCGCCGCCGGCCTCAAGAAGGTCCCGTGCCTCGTCCGCGCCGTGGCCGACGACATGCTGCTGCCGCTCGCGCTGGTCGAGAACCTGCAGCGGGAAGACCTGAACGCGGTCGAGGAGGCCGGCGCGTTCAAGGCCCTCGCCGACGACTTCGGCCTGAGCCACGAGGCCATCGCCCGGGCCGTGGGCAAAAGCCGCGCCGCGGTCACGAACGCGCTTCGCCTCCTCGAGCTCGCGGCGCCGGTAGTGGCCATGCTGGAGGAGGGAAAGTTGAACGCGGGGCAGGCGCGCCCCCTCGTCGCCGTGGAGCCGAAGTCGCGGCAGATAGCGCTCGCACGGCGCATCGCCCGCGAGGGCCTCTCGGCCCGCCGGGCCGAGGCGCTGGCCGGGAGGGCGGTCCCGAAAAGCCGCCGGCCGCGCCGGAGCGCCGCGGCGCCCTACCTCGACGACCTGGCGGAACGGCTCGAGAAGTTGCTCGCGACGAGAGTGACGATAACCGGCTCGGCGAAGCGCGGCACCATCAAAGTCCACTATTTCAGCACCGAGGACCTGAACCGCGTCGTCGACGCGATGATGCGCCGGGCCTCCTCGTAGGGTAGAACATGCGCCACGTACTCGCGATGATATGGGCGGGCGGCGACGACGCCGGCCTCCTCTCCCTGTCCCGCGTCCGGACCAAGGCCTCGGTCCCCTTCGGCGGCCTCTACCGCCTTATCGACTTCACCCTCTCCAATTGCGCCAACTCCGGGATATACAACGTCGCGGTCCTGACGCAGTACCTCCCGGAGTCGCTGAAGGCGCACGTGGGCATCGGGAAGCCGTGGGACCTCGACCGCCGGGACGGCGGCGTGCGCCTGCTCGAGCCCTACTACGGGAGCGCCGAGCCCCACTGGTACGCGGGGACCGGCGACGCCCTCGCCCGCAACCTGGACGTAATAGACGACGAGCGCTTCGACGTCGTCCTCGTCACGGCCGGCGACATCGTCTACAAGATGGACTATCGCCCGCTCCTCGATTTCCACGCGGCGGCCCGGGCCGGCGTCACGGCGGCGGTTAAAGAGATGCCGCGCGAGCAGGCCGCGCGCTACGGGGCCGTGCGCCTCGGCCGCGGCCACGCCCTCACCGCCCTCGACGACGAACCTCCGGCCGAAGGCCCCGCCTACGGGTCCCTCGGCGTCTACGTCTTCGACCGGCCGTACCTGGTAAAACTGCTGCGGGACGTGGCCCGCCGCGGCGGCACCGACGTCGTGGCCGACGCCGTCGCGCCGGCGATAGGCGAAGGCGTAGCCGCCGCTTACCTTTTCGACGGCTACTGGGCCCGCGTAGACACCGTCGACGAATATTACGCGGTGACGTTCGAGTGCCTGGCCGAGGAGAACGGGGCCTGCGCCTTCGACGAGCCGCGGTGGCCCGTTTACACGCGGCTGCCGGACGACCCGCCGGTGAAGCTGGGGCCCCGGGCCGCGGTCGAAAACTCGATCGTCGCCGACGGCTCCATAATCAACGGCCGCGTAGAGAACTCGGTGCTGTTCCGTCGCGTCTACGTGGAGGAAGGGGCGGAGGTGCGCGGCTCGATCCTCATGGACGGCGCCCGCGTCGCCGGCGGCGCCTCGGTGGACCGCGCCATCCTGGATAAAATGGTGGTCGTGTCCCCCGGCGCCCGGGTGGGCGCCGACGTGGGCGAAGGCCGAGCCAACGAGGATTTCCCGGGGCAGATGAGCCGGGGCGTCACGCTGGTGGGGAAGCGCGTAAAGGTCCCTCCGGGTTTCACCGTAGGGCGGAATTGCCTGGTCGACGTCGGCGCCGGGCCAAACGTATGGGAAAGCTTCGACGACCATACAATACCAAATGGCACGTCCGCCGGTATTGTCGATTAAAAAATAACTTTAAATCCAGAGCCGTAATCCGCTCATTATTTGAAATTTGCCCAAAAAAAGCTTGACAACAAAGGTTGGTTATAATAGTATCCGTCAGGTGGGGGGCAGGCAACGCCGGCACCGGTTTTTCGCGGCCTCGCGATAGGCCGGGGCACCGGGGGAATATGAGCGCCCGGGCCCGAATTCGGTTTTGCGGCGCCGGGAATGACAACGAAAAGTAAGCCTTCCCGCGTACGGGATGGCTAACCCCGCTAAAACGCCTTTACCGGGAGGTGATGCGAGATGAAGCGGGTATGTTTTACGGTAATAGCGGCTCTTTTCACGGCCGCGGTCTGCTCCAGCTTCGCAAGCTCGGGGTGGACGGAGTATGCGAACTCCCCCACGTCGAACGACATCAACGCCGTAACGATGGTCAACGCCACCAACGGTTGGGCCGTAGGCTACTGGGGCGAGATCCTTCGCTTCAGAAACGGAACATGGTCCCGTTTCGCCAACTGGCCCACGGAATACCTTCAGGACGTCGACTTCGGCAACGCGAACTTCGGCATAGCGGTGGGTTACAAGGGAGCCGGCGTGGTGTTCAACGGCACGACCTGGAAATCCGCCGCCATCCCGACGACGGCCAACATGTGGGGCGTAAACGTCCCGCCGGGACAGAACACCGTAGCCTGGGCCGTGGGCTCGGGCGGTAACGTGTATCGCTGGAGCGGCGGCGCCAACGGATATTGGAGCCGCGTGAACATCGGCATCACGGCCCCCCTGCACGACGTCAATTTCTCGAACGAGACCGACGGCTGGCTCTGCGGGAACAGAGGCCGCGTCTTCCACTTCGCCGGCGAAAAATGGAGCGCCGTCAACGCCGCCACGACCGAGGATTTCTTCTGCATCTATGCTCTCTCCGGGAACAACGTCTGGGCCGGCGGCACTAACGGCCACCTCTTCCACTACGAAGGCGTGCGCTGGGTACGGACTGCTACGCCTACCACGGCCACGATTCGCGAGATGGCTTTCAACGGCCCGACCGACGGCTGGGCCGTCTGCGACGGCGGCGTCGTCCTGCGCTACAACGGCGTCGAGTGGACGACGGTCGACATCGAGCCGCCGACCACCCGGAGCTTCTCCGGCATGTACATGGTCAACGCCCAGACCGGCTGGGCGGTGGGCAAGAACGGCATGATCTACCAGTACCGGAACTTCCCCGCCGTGGCGCCCACGTCCCTCGGCAAGGTCAAGGCGCTTTTCGATTAACGCACCCACGATACCTCAGCTAAAAAAAGCGGCCCCGCGGGGGCCGCTTTTTACTATATAAATGTAAGGTTAAAATGATATCGGGAAGGCCACCGTCGCGAGAACGTACGTCTCCTTCCCCGTAACCCAGCCGGCGTTGCGGTGGGTCTCGCCGTAAAGGTAATAGTCGTAGGGGCCGTATAATATCTGGCGGAAGGAGGGCCCTAACGCCACGTACGGCAGCGGCGCGAACAAGCACTCCGCGTATATATCGATCCCCCGGGACCTCACGGTCCCGTACTGTAGAATTTGCGCCCGGATACGGTACGAGACGCCGGCGTCGAGCTCGAGCCATTCCCAGGGGTCGTATTCTACGCCGGCGCCGACGACCGGCGTCCAGATATACTCCGGGCCCTCCTCGAACAAGAACGCCATCGGCGCCGCCGACTTCGCCAGGCCCACGCCGGCCTCGCCGTATACCGCCCACCGCTCGCCGGAGATGGGCGCGGCCCGCGCTACCGCGGTAAAGTCGTGCACCGCGCCGATGACGGCGTATAGGTCGTAGCGCGGTATGTACGACACCTCGACGGCGTAAGGGCCGAACTTGGCGCCAATGGCCCCGCCCATCGGCTCGTTGGTTTCGGGCGCCGGCTCCGTCTCGACGTACGCGCACGGCGCGCCGTCCAGGAAAGAGACGCCGTAGCTCAGCGACGGCGTTAGCTCCCACGCCGCGCAATAGGCCGCCGCCAAGGCCGCGACGACCACCAAGGATAACTTCTTAAACATATATGACTCCCTGCTCTCCTTACGTTATTCCGGCGCCTTTATCAAAAAGAGCCGGCCGTACTCGTTGTCGAAGACGATATCCCCGTTCGGCCCCCACGACGCGTACTGTATGCTTTCGTCGTATAAGTCCGGCGGACACATCGTAAGCGGCCGGAATATCCCGGTCTTAAGCTCGTACGTCCCCAACTCGTCTAGATAACTCCCTGGGTAACCGTACCCCATTAGGATGTACCGCCCGTCAGGCGACCAGGCCCGCGCCGCGGCCCAAAATCTTGCGGCGCCCGCGGGCCATACTACCTCGAAACCCGAGCCGTCCGCGTTGATAAGGGCCAGGTTAACGTCCTTATAATATTGTAAATCATCTAAGAGGTAAAACGCTACCTTCTCGCCCCGGGGCGACGGCACCAGCACCTCCACGTTTAGAAGTGGGTCGCGGTATAAAACATGTAACTTTTCCCCACCTAAGTCATAATAAACGCCGCAATCCTTTTCCCCGGGCTTAACGCTGCAAGCGAAATAGACCCTATCTCCCTCCGGCCCCCACCGCGGCGAATAGGCCCATTTGAAATCGAGACGGTGGTTTTCCGA
>DATKXQ010000342.1:0-4087 GCA_035528975.1 bacterium | reverse complement strand
CGGCCGGTAGGATGACCCGCGAGCCAGGATACATACCTCCAGGTTGCTTGTCTCCGGCGGATGCCGGATAACTCCCTGCGACGGGCGGGGCGACAAGGTAGAAATTTTGCCTCGCCGGCCGTTGGGCCGGCTTTTTTTATGCGACTGAAACGGTGCATCTACCCTTGCGTCCTGGCAGCGGTCGGCCTTTACGTTTCCGCCTGCGGCCGGAGCGCGCCGCCCCCGAGCCGCGGCGAGACCAGGCTTTTCGAAGATGACCTCGGCCGCGAGGTGGAAGTCCCCCTCGAGCCGCGGCGCATCGTCTGCACGTCTCCCGAGATAACGGAAGTGCTGTTCGCGGTAGGCGCCGGGGACCGCGTCGTCGGCGTCGTCCGGGGGTGCGATTGGCCGCCGGCGGCCCGCGAGCTCCCCCTCGTCGGCGACTTCTCCAACGTGTCGCTCGAGCGGGTGGTCGCCCTCCGGCCGGACCTCGTAATAACCACGGGCCACGAGCAGGAAAGGATGGTAGCGCAGCTCGCGCGCCTCGACGTCCCCGTCGTCGCTTTCCTCGCGAAGGATATCGCGAGCGTGCGCCGGAACGTCGTCGCCGTGGCCTCGCTGGTGGGGGAAGAGGGGAGCGGCGCGTCGCTCGCAGCGGAGGTCGACGCCGAGTTGGCGGCGGTGGCGACGGCGGTGGACGCGGTCCCGGCGGGCCAAAGGCCCAGGGTGTATCTGGAGATATCCCCGGAGCCGCTGATGACGGTGGCCGACGGCTCGTTCGTCGACGAGGCCGTCGAGCTGGCCGGGGGCGTCAACGTCGGCGCGGACCTCCCGCGGCCTTATTCCCGCATCGACCCCGAGGCGGTGATCGCGCGCGACCCGGAGGTAATAATCCTGTGCCACGGTAACGCGACGCCGGCGGCGGTCGGCGCCCGGACCGGGTGGGGCCGAATCTCGGCGGTGCGGGAAGGCCGCGTCTACGAAGTGGACCCGGACCTCGTTTTGCGCGCGGGGCCGAGGCTCGGCGAGGGCGTCGCCGCGCTCCACGCGCTATTCTATAAGGGACAAGGACATAAGGCGGCCGGGAGTTGAGAAGAAAAGCCGTAACTTTTATAGTGCTTTCCGGCGGATTGGCCGCGATTTGCGCGGTCGCCGCGTTGCTCGGCCCCGGCTTGAGCCCCGCCGCGTCGGCGGGCGCGCTGGCGAAGTTCCTCGGCGGCGGCGTCCTTCCCGCGGGGGATTACGCCGTCATCCTGGTCCGGCTCACCCGCTTGGGCGCCGCGCTCTGCGTGGGCGTGGCGTTGGCTATGGCGGGGACGTCCTTGCAGGCCGTGTTGCGCAACCCCCTGGCGGACCCCTATATCCTGGGGATTGCGGCGGGCGCCGGGTTGGGGGCCGCGGTGACTACGGCCTTCGGCCTCGGCGGCGGCGCGGCCGGCGTATCGGCGGTCAACGCGTTCGCTTTCTTGGGGGCGCTGACGGCCGTGGCGGCCGGGTTCGTCGTCGCCCGGGCGGCGGGTATCCTGTCGGTGCACGCCCTCCTGTTGGCGGGAGTCGTCGTCGGCGCTTTCTTCACGTCTCTAATTCTGTTAATCCTGGCGTTGGTCCCGGCGCGCGACCAGCACGCGGTATTCCTGTGGCTTATGGGGGACCTCGCCAGCCCGGACATTACGCCGTTGAAGGTCGGGTTTACCGCGGCCGTCGTCGCGGCGTGCGGCGTCGTATTCGTCGTTTTTGCGCGCGCGCTGGACCTGGTCGCCCTCGGCGAGGAGAGCGCGTTTCACCTGGGCCTTTCGGTCGAGCGTTTCAAGCTCGTCATCCTGGCGTGCGCCTCCCTGGCCACGGCTTCCGTAGTGGCGCTGGCCGGCCCCATCGGCTTCGTGGGTATCGTCGTCCCGCACGCGCTGCGCCGAATAATCGGGCCGCGGCACTTGCCGCTTCTGGTGGCCGCCGCTTTGGGGGGCGCGGCGCTCGTCGCCGTGGGCGATACCCTCGTGCGCGCGACGGCGGATTACTTCGAGCTGCCTATAGTCCCGGTGGGCGTATTTACGGCCCTCATCGGCGCGCCGTACTTTTTAATCATACTCCGGAGGAAAGGGTATTGACGTGGCGGCGCCGTTGGTAGAGGCGATAGACGTCCACTATTCCTGGCCTACCGGGCCGGCGGTCGACGGCGTCGACCTGGCCGTCGGCGCGGGGGAGATGCTGGCTGTCGTCGGCCCCAACGGCGCGGGGAAGAGTACGCTGTTGCGCCTGTTGTCCGGCTATCTGAAACCTGACCGGGGCGTGGTTCGATTGGCGGGAGAGGATATCCGCCGTTACGGCCGGCGCGAGGTGGCGAGGTTGGCGTCCTTCGTGCCGCAGTACAGCGAGGTCAACTTGCCCTACACCGTGGCGGAGCTGGCGACGCTGGCGCGGTACGCCCACCTCGGGCCGTTCCGCCCCCCGGGCCCGGGCGACCGCGCGATGGTGGCGTGGGCGTTGGGGATAACGGGCATGGCCGAGCTCGCCGACCGGCCGGTGAGCCAGCTGTCGGGGGGCGAATTCCAAAGGGCGGTCCTGGCCCGGGCGTTGGCGCAGGGGGCGAACCTCGTCTTTTTGGACGAGCCGACCGCCCACCTGGATATATCGCATCAGAGCCGGACGTTCAACCTCCTGGCGCGGCTCAACGCCGAGGCGGGGTTGACGGTCGTAGCGGTGCTCCACGACCTCAACCTGGCGGCGGCCTATTTCCCGCGGGTCGTTTTGTTGGCCCGGGGCCGGCTCGAGTGCGACGGCCGGGCCGAAGACGTTTTTCGCGAAGATAGATTATCGGAGGTATACGGCTGCGCCGTGCGAACGGTGCGGGCCGGAGGCCGGAGGTTTATTTTTCCGGAAGCGGAAGATCAAAGGAGATGAGGAAGTGAAGAGGATTTACGTCGCGATTATCGTGGTATTAAATTTGGCGTGCGCGGCATACGCCGTTACGGACGTAGACGTCGACGAGATAGACGTTTTCCCGGGGGACCCGATCGTCATAACGGCCATCGGCGAACCGGCCCGGGAATCCGAGGTGCCGTTCGGCATAAACGCTATTTCGGCGGAGGATTTGAATCTGTCGGCGGCCGGCAATCTGGCCGACGGCCTCGTGCGGGCCGAGGGGATTTACGTTCGTTCCTACGGCGGCGCGGGCTCGATCCGGAGCGTGTCGACGCGCGGTGGATACTCGAAGCAAACGCTCGTCATGGTGGACGGCCAACCGATCAACAATCACCAGGGGGGCGACGTCGACTTCAACGCCATAGCGCTGGAAGACGTCGAGCGGGTGGAAGTCATGGCGGGGCCGTCGTCGGCGCTCTACGGCGCCAACGCGACCGCCGGGGTAGTCAACGTCATAACGCGGGGCGTCCCGGAGGAACCGCGCCTGTCGTTCCGCGGCGCCTACGGCTCGTTTGACGAAGTTGGGGCCGAGCTGGCGGCGGCCTCGCCCGTCGGGCCGCTGGGCCTGGCCGTCGGCGGCAATTACCGCGACTACGCCGGCTTCCGCGGGAACGATGACTACAGGGGCGTCGGCGGCCACGCCAAACTATCGTACGCCGTCGGCGACGAGGGGGTGCTGTTTCTGCGCGGCCAGTACCAGACTTCCGAGCTCGGCGTGCCCGGCTCGCTTACCTATCCGTCGCTGCTCGCGCGCCAGGAGGACGACCTTGCGACGGCGAACCTCGGCGTCACGGGCGCGGTGAGCGAAGCGATATCGGCGAACGCGCGTTTGTTTTATAAGACGCAAAAGCGCCACTACGCCGACGCCGACCCCGTTTTCCCGGCCGACGACACGCACAAGAACTACGCCCTGGGCGGCCGCGGTACCTTATTCTATCAACTGTGGGATTGGAACCGCCTAGCGCTCGGCGGCGAGTACGAAAGCGACCGGACCGACAGCACGGCGATCGGCGAGCGCGACGGCGCGACGTGGGCGGCGTTCACGCAGGAGGATTTGAGGTTCGGCGAGTTGACGACGGTGCTCGGCGTCCGCTACGATTCGTCGGGCATTTACGGCGACGCGGCCTCGCCGCGCCTGGGCGTCAAGTATCGCTTCGGCGAATACGTGAGCGCGCGGGCGTCCGGCGGC